>JAUWWG010000079.1 GCA_030616985.1 Thermoplasmatota archaeon | reverse complement strand
CCCGTTGTCATAAACTGATTACCAAACGAAGAGTATTTTAACGCCTTGGATGATTTAGCAGAAAAAATTTTATATACACACCGAGAACACAATATCGGTAAAAAGAGGTGATAAAAAATGGAAGAAAAAATGCCACTTATAGGAGATAAATTCCCAAAATTAGAAGTTCAAACAACAAAAGGAAAAATGAAAATACCCGACGCATTTAGAGGGAAATGGTTTGTCTTATTTAGTCATCCAGCTGACTTTACGCCAGTGTGCACAACGGAATTTGTAGCTTTTCAGAAGCGTTTTGATGAGTTTAAAAAACTGAATTGTGAACTGATTGGACTTAGTGTTGACCAGGTGTTTAGCCACTTGAAATGGGAGGAATGGATAAGGGAAAAACTCAAAGTAGAAATTAAGTTCCCAATCATTGCTGATACCGGCAAAGTAGCAAGTACACTTGGTCTCATCCATCCAGGCAAGGGAACAAATACGGTGAGGGCAGTATTCTTTGTCGATCCGAAAGAGACTATTAGGGCAATATTGTATTATCCTCAGGAGCTTGGAAGGAACATGGATGAAATTCTCAGGATGGTCAAAGGATTTCAGATATCTGACAAAGAGGGTGTTGCAATTCCGGCTAACTGGCCAAATAATGAACTAATCAAAGATAAAGTTATAATTCCACCTGCATCTGATGAAAAAACAGCTAAGAAGCGGCTGAAAGAATACGATTGCTATGACTGGTGGTTTTGTCATAAAAAACTATAGATTAAGGGAGGTATAATATGGCAAGGATAAAGGTATTTAGATGTCGGATATGCGGTGATCCATATATTGGGACTGAGGCACCGACACAATGTCCATTTTGTGGTGCTTCACAAAGGTTTTTTATTGAAGCAAATGAGTGGAATCCAAATGAATTTAATGTGAAACTAAGTGATATAACACAAAAAAATCTTAAAGCAGCTTTACAACTTGAACTAGATAATGCTTCGTTTTATGACTGCGCAAAAAAGACTGCAGATAGTTTAGATGATGAGTATGCTATAGCAAAATTTAAAGCATTGATGAAAGTTGAGCGTGAGCATGCATCTGCTATATCAAAATTCTTAAAGATTTCTCGACCTGAGTTGGAGAAACAAGCATGTAATGCAGATTCAAAGGCTAATAGCAAAGAGGGATACGAGCGAGAAGAGCGTGCAATAAAAGCCTATGCTAAGTTTAGAGATGAAGCAGTTGAACCAAGACTAAAAGAGTTTTTTAGTGCATTAGTTGAAATTGAAACTGATCATCTTGATTTACATGCTGAGGATTCCAAATAAGTAGTATTAAATGGAGGAAAAAAATGAATTTAGATAGCTTCAAACTTGATGAGTTACTACTCACTGCAATAAAAAGTGAAATTGAGAGTAATAAGTTATATAGAAAAATTGCAAAGAAAACAGAAAATGGATTATTGCAGGATAAGCTTGAATTTCTTGCAAAAGAGGAGGATAAACACAGGTTGTTTGTAGAGGAGGTTTACAAAAACCATTTTCCCAAAAAAGAAATTAAACTTCCAAAAGAAACACCCGTTCCATTGCCAAAAATTGAAATAAATGAAGATATGCCAGTTAGTAAACTTCTCAAAAGTGCTATGAAATCTGAAAAATACGCTCATGATTTTTATGAATCTTTATCTGAACGTTTTGAATCAGGGTCCAAGATTCATAATACGTTGCTGTATTTTGCAGATATGGAAACAGGACATTATAAAATTCTAGAAATGGAAAAGGAAAGTATGGAGCGTTTTGAGGAAGCTGATGTGTATTGGCCTATGGTGCATGTGGGCCCATAAACATAACAGATATGATGAGGTAAAAAATATGAAAAGTTTGAAAGGAACTAAAACTGAAAAAAATTTAATGGACGCATTTGCCGGGGAATCTCAGGCTAGAAACAAATATACCTATTTTGCGAAAGTTGCAAAAAAGGAAGGATACGAACAAATCGCTGCATTGTTTTTAGAAACAGCTGAAAACGAAAAAGAACATGCAAAACTCCATTTTAAAAAACTGAATGGAATAGGGGACACCATTGAAAATCTCAAAGCAGCGGCATCTGGTGAGAACTATGAATGGGCAGACATGTATCCCACAATGGCAAAAGAAGCAAAAGAAGAAGGTTTTGATGAAATTGCTGCAATGTTTGAAGGAATTGCAGAAGTAGAAGCCAGACATGAAACACGATATAAGAAACTCTTAAAAAATATAGAAGATAAAAAAGTTTTCAAAAAAGATAAAAAAATATTTTGGAAATGCCGAAACTGCGGATATATCCATGAAGGAGAAGGTGCACCAGAGATCTGCCCCGTATGTAGACATCCAAAAGCCTACTTTGAAGTTTGGACTGGAGAATACTAAGGAGAAAATTAAATGTCTGATGTTGAAAATGTAAGAGATGCAATAAAAACAGCTATTCAAATGGAAAAAGATGGCTATTCTTTTTATAAAAAAGCAGCAGCTCAAACAAATAGCGATATGGGAAAAACAATTTTTGAAGGTCTAGCAGCAGATGAGCAAATGCATCTCGATGTATTTGAAAAAATGTTTGAAGAAACAGTTAGTAACGCTGAATGGAAAGATCTAGTACTCTCTAGTAAAAAATATGCTAAAATACCTGTTTTTCCAAAGGATCTAAAAGAAATTGAGGGCGATAATCCAAATTCTAGTGAGCTAGATGCTCTTAGAATAGCAATGGATAGTGAAAAAGAAGCAATTGAATATTATTCCAAAATAAAGGAAAATCTGAATGATTCTGAGGTAATCAAAATAATTGATGAGATAATTGAGCAGGAAAAAAACCATTATTCAATTCTTGAGGGAGAATTCAATCATATTAACAGTACGGGTTATTGGTTTGCACTTGACTATCTTGGAAACTAAAAAAAATTTGAGGTGTAAAATCTGACTGATATAAAAGCTGATGCAGAAGTAGACTGTGTTGGGTTTTTTTGCCCAATGCCCATTGCTATGACTAAAGAGGGTATAGACGAAATTCAGATTGGTGAAATCCTCAAAGTAGAAGCAGATGATCCAGCTGCCGAAGAAGATATTAAAAGGTGGGCCAAAAGAACTGGTCATGATATATTAAAATTTGAAAAAGAAGGAACAATTCTTACCTTCTTTATCAAGAAAAAGGAATAAAATGGAGGAGTTAAAAATGAAAGATGAAAAAATGATATTATATGTTGTGACAACAGATGAAGCAACAAAACAATACTCACCATTAATTCTTGCTCAAACAGCTGAGATGATGGAATTAAGACCTGTGGTATATTATCTTGGCACATCTTTAAAGGTTTTAAAAACTGGAGAAGCGGAAAAAATTAAACTTGGTAGTTTCCCAAGTGTTGCCGAAATGCTTCAAAAAACAATTGAAATGGGTATAACAATCTATGTTTGTGAAGCAAGTAAGCAAATGCTTGGCTGGGAAAAAGTAGATCTAATTCCTGGCGTGAAAATTGTTGGAGCAGGAACATTAAATGACCTAGCTCTTGATGCAGGAGCAACTATGTGGTTTTAATGGAGAAAAACAATGGAAGGAATATATCTTGATCATGCATCTTCGATGCCTGTTGATCCACGAGTTATTGATTTTGCTAAACCTTTTTTAGCTGAAGCTGGAAATCCATCTTCTTTGTATGAATTTGGTCAAACTGCTAAACAAGCAGTTGAAGAGGCTCGTAATAAAGTTGCTGATTTGATTAACGCTGAATCAGAAAAAACAATTGTTTTTACAGGGAGTGCAACTGAGGCTAATAATATTGGAATTCGTGGTACTGCTTTTAGGAATATCAAAGAGTGTAAAGAGGTTCTTTCTAGTGCTATTGAGCATATCTCTATTATTAATCCAATGAAGGATCTTGTTAAAAATGGTTGGAGATTTAATCAAGTTCCTGTGGATAAATTCGGTATAGTTGATCTTGATAGTCTTAAAAAAATGATTACAAAAAACACAGTTGTAACCTCAGTTATGTATGCAAATAATGAAATTGGTACAATAGAACCCATAAAAAAAATCAGTGAAATAGTTCATAATAAAGGTAATTATCTTCATGTTGATGCAACAGCAGCTGCTGGTAGAATTCCAATTGATGTTCAAAATGATGGAATTGATCTTTTAACACTTTCATCTAATGATCTGTATGGCCCACGTGGAGCTGGTGCTCTATATATTAAACCAGGTGTGAAAATCCAGTCTGTTATGCCTGGTGGAGGTCAGGAGCGAGGTCTTAGATCTGGAACTGAAAATATTTTTGCAATAGCTGGTATGGGTGAAGCAGCAAGAATTGCAAAACAAGAGATGAAAAATGAAAGTGAAAGACTGAAAAAAATAAGAGATAGTCTTATCTCTGAGATTACTAAAATAGATGAAGCTTATGTAACAGGTCATCCTACTCAGAGGCTTCCGCATCATGCTAGTTTTAGATTTAATTATATTGAAGGAGAAAGCATCCTATTAAATATGGATATGTATGGAATCCAGATAGCAACGGGTTCTGCATGTTCATCAAAAACCCTTGAAGCATCCCATGTTCTTCTAGCAATTGGACTGAAACATGAAGAAGCGCATGGTTCAATGGTTATAACTCTTGGCCGCTCAAACACTCTTGAGCAGGTTCCAAAAATTGTAAAATCGGTGGAAGAAACCGTCAAGCGTCTCAGACAGCTTTCACCATTATCAAAATAGAGGTGAGAAAAAAATGCCAGTATATAGTAAAAAAGTAATGGATCATTTCACAAATCCAAGGAATGTAGGCGTAATTGAAAACTCAGATGGATTTGGAAAAGTTGGAAACCCGGTGTGTGGAGATCTAATGGAGATGTACATCAAAGTAGAAAACGATATTATAACAGATATTAAATTCAAAACTTTTGGATGTGGCTCAGCGATTGCAACCAGTTCAATGGTAACAGAGCTTGCAATAGGTAAAACTATTGATGAAGCTCTTGAAATAACACGTAATGATGTCGCAGACGAACTTGATGGTCTTCCACCACAAAAAATGCATTGCAGTAATCTTGCAGCTGATGCTCTTCATGCTGCAATTGAAGATTATAAAAAGAAGAAGAAACAATAAAAAAAAAATTTGAGGTAGAAAAATATGGCAAAAATTAGAGGAATATATAAATGTGAAATATGTGGAAATATAGTTGAAGTATTACATGAAGGCATGGGTGCTCTTGTCTGTTGTGGAGAAGAAATGAAACTAATGGAAGAAAAAACAGAGGATGCATCCACTGAAAAACATGTTCCATATATTGAAAAAACAAGCAATGGAGTTCTTGTTAAAGTGGGACAAAATCAGGATCATCCAATGATGGATGAACATTTCATTGAATGGATTGAAATTGTTGCGGCTGGAGTTAGTTATAGAAAGTTTTTGAAACCAGGTGATAAACCACAAGCAGAGTTTGAAATAAAAGCAGATAAAATTGAGGCTAGGGAATATTGTAATGTTCATGGTTTGTGGAAATCCTAAATCTATTAAATAAAAAAAATGGAGATGAAAAAAAATGTTTTGTTATCAATGTGAAGAAACAGCAAAAGGAACAGGTTGTACAAATGTAGGTGTTTGTGGAAAGAAAGGTGAAGTAGCAGATTTACAGGATATGTTAAGATATCTGCTGAAGGGAATATCAATATGTAATACGAAAACAAGAGAGTCAGGAGTATATAATGAAAAAGTTGATAAATTCATCATGGAAGGCTTGTTTTCAACAATTACAAATGCGAATTTCGATAAACAGCATTTTATGAAGAAAATACAACAAGCCCTAGAGATTAGAGATGAACTTAAAGATGAAAATTCTGTTCAAAACACGCATGACTCTGTTGCATGGTCATCAAATAATGAAGAAGAAATTATTAAAAAAGCAGGTGAAGTTGGAGTGCTTTCAACTAAAAACGAAGATGTTAGATCCCTTAGAGAACTGTTGATTTATGGACTAAAGGGAATTGCAGCTTATTATCATCATGCATATATCCTTGGTAAAACAGATAAAGAAATTTCAAATTTTATTCAAGATGCATTAGTTGCTACAACTAAGGAGTTATCAGTTGATGACCTGGTTGGCCTTAATATGAAATGTGGGGAAATTGGTATTAAAACCATGGCTTTGTTAGATGATGCAAACACATCAACCTATGGCAATCCTGAACCTACAAATGTCAGTATTGGTGTAAGATCCAATCCCGGGATTCTTATTAGTGGTCATGACCTAAAAGATATGGAGGAATTGCTTAAGCAAACTGAGGGTACTGGTGTTGACGTTTATACCCATGGAGAGATGCTTCCTGCAAATGCATATCCTGCGTTTAAGAAATATTCTCATTTTGTTGGAAACTATGGAAATGCCTGGTGGAAACAAAAAGAAGAGTTTGAAAAATTCAATGGACCAATCCTGTTGACAACAAATTGTCTGGTGCCCCCAAAAGATTCCTACAAGGATAGAGTTTATATGACAGGTGTCGTGGGATTTGAAGGATTGAAATATATTCCAGATAGGAAAAATGGAAACGCAAAGGATTTCACAGAGCTTATTACTCATGCAAAAAAATGCTCTGCTCCCGAAAAACTCGAGGATGGAGAAATCACAGTTGGTTTTGCTCATAATGCAGCTCTTGGTGTTGCAGATAAAATTGTTGAAGCAGTTAAAACTGGCAAAATAAAACGATTCGTTGTCATGGCTGGGTGTGACGGCAGACATAAGGAAAGGGAATATTACACGGAATTTGCAAAAGCACTTCCACGTGATACTGTGATACTTACTGCTGGTTGTGCAAAGTACAGGTACAACAAACTTGATCTTGGTGATATTGACGGTATTCCTAGATTACTTGATGCAGGTCAATGTAATGACTCTTACTCGCTTGTGGTCATAGCAAAGAAACTTGCAGAAGTTTTTGGAGTTGGAATTAATGAACTGCCTATTTCTTATAACATTGCTTGGTATGAGCAAAAAGCGGTTCTAGTGTTGCTTTCTTTGTTGTCACTGGGTGTGAAAAACATAATGCTCGGTCCAAAACTTCCTGCATTTGTCTCACCAAATGTGCTAAATGTTTTGGTTGAAAACTTCAACATACAAGCAAATTCAACAGTTGAGGAGGATCTGCCGACACTAAAGGCAGTTGCATAGGTTTGACAATATGGCTAAAAGAAAGATAATAAAAATCGATGAAGAAAAATGCAATGGTTGTGGAGAATGTATTCCTAACTGTCCAGAAGGTGCTTTGCAAGTAATTGATGGTAAAGCAAGACTCATTAGTGATATTTTCTGTGATGGCCTTGGTGCTTGCATTGGACATTGTCCACAAGGAGCGATCGCAACCGAGGAAAGAGATGCTGAAAAGTATGATGAAAAAAAGGTAATGCGGGAGAATATCATAAAGGCTGGTAAAAACACAATCATTGCACATCTTAAACATTTGAAAGATCATGGTGAAACAGGATATCTAAAAGAGGCTTTAGAGGTTTTAAAAGAAAAAGAGATAGAAGTGGATTTTGACGAAAAAACTGACACTCATTCGTTTCATCCTCAAGGATGTCCTGGCACAAAAATGATGGATTTTTCAGATGAAAAGAAAAACGAAATCGAAGAAAGTGGAAGTAGAGTCTCTCAACTTAGACAATGGCCGGTCCAGTTTCATTTAGTGCCACCCAATGCACCTTATTTCCAAGGTAAAGATGTGCTGCTTGTAGCAGATTGTGTAGGATATTCCCTTGCTGATTTTCATAAAGACTATCTGAAAGATAAGAGTCTTGTGATTGCATGTCCTAAACTAGATTCCAATCTGGATGTTTACCTGCAGAAATTAACCTCTATGATAGACGACGCAAAAATCAACACGCTTACAGTTATGACAATGGAAGTGCCTTGTTGTAGTGGACTTCTGGGTCTTGCACAGAAGGCTTCTGAAAATGCTTCAAGAAAAATACCAATAAAAGTAATTGTTGTGAGTATTAAAGGCAAGATTTTGAAGGAAGAATGGATATAAAAATGAAGGAGGAGGAGTATGAATAAGAAAATACTGAGTTTTTTAATATGCATGTTGATGATAATTCCTGTTATTATGGCATCTGGGACTATTGAAAAAAATCTAAACGTTGTTAAAAAAACAAATTCAACTTTTCCATCAGTTGATGATAATAATCCACCAAATCCACCAAAAATCGAAGGACCTTTATCCGGTAAAATTGGGATGACATATGTATACAACATCACTCTAACCGATCCAGATGAAGACGATCAGATGTTTTTTTTAGAGGTTGACTTTGGTGAAGGAATCGAACATGAAGATTGCGGATGCGGAAAATCATGGCAAAACGGTACGATTTTAGAAGTATCTCACCGGTGGAAAAATGTTGACGATTACGGAATTACAGCAAGAGTTCAGGATGGTTGTGGCGAATGGAGTGAGTGGTCTGATCCACTGTTTGTTAGTATGCCGAAAAACAAAGAAACAACTAATTTATTCATCCTTTTATCCAATAGATGTCCGGAAAGTTTTCCACTTTTAGAAAGAGTAATGGGCTTATTGGAACGAACGGTAGGAAATCGGTAGTTTGAAAGGAACTATCTTATGAGATGCTGATTTATCCGTTATATTATGCTAACCAGTTTCATCCACCTTAGCAATATCATTTCATAATTTTACCAAACAAAACTATTATATATCACTTTAATGTTATGATATTTTACAATAATATAATGGTAATCTGTATGTGTAATGACATTCCTTGCAAACTTCCAAAGGATGCGCACCCACGATGGCTCGTAATTCGCAAGTTTGGTAAAGCACTTCGTTTTCGCACTAGATGGACAATCATTGAATATATTGGCGATGGGCAAAAAAGTTCAAAGGAGATTTATAACCATCTTATAAAAAAAGGTGAAAAATTAACGAAACCTGGATTTTATTACCATCTTTCTGAACTTAAAAATGCAGAAATCATAGAGGTTGCAGAATATGTAGAAGAGGGTGGCGGCGCACCGGAAAAAATCTGGAAATTAAAGACAAAAAGAATTGTCATTGATTTATTAGAAACAAAAGAAGATGTCGTTTTAGAGGATAAAGAATGAATTTTACTGCAATTATCATAAATGGTATTGCTGTGGCAGGTCTTATTTTAGCGTTTATCAAAGACAGAAAGAAAGCAGTCCAATCACTTAAAATGGCTTTGAAATCCTTCATAAAAATGCTCCCAATGGTATTTATTATAATCATTGCGATAGGCTTGCTTCTTGGTTTTGTACCGCCTGATCAAATATCAAGGTTTGTAGGAGAGCAATCAGGAGCAAGCGGTGTGTTGCTTGTTGGGGTGGTGGGTGCTCTTATGCATATCCCTGCTTTGTTATCGTTTCCTTTAGCAGCTTCAATTCTTGAAAGCGGCGCATCGATTACTGCTGTTGCTGCATTTATTACCACGCTGACCATGATTGGAATGATTACGTTACCGTTGGAAATAAAGGAACTGGGGAAGAAAATGGCTTTGCTAAGAAATGGAATAAGTTTCGTCATTGCAATCGTAATTGCTTTTATTATGGGGATGATTCTATGAAACCGGGAGAAAATCAAGCAAAGCAGAAGAAAAAAATGATGCGGAATTGGTTTATCCTTGGTATGATTATAGTTATTGTTGTAGTTCTTCTATCGGTTTTTCCAGCCAAGACAGAAGCAGTAACCTCAATATCTAAGGAATATTTCATTGAGATGATTATTATTCTTCCTGCAGTGATGGTAATTATGGGTCTTTTCGCTGTTTTTATTCCAAACGAAACGGTTGTAAAATATCTGGGAAAAACATCAGGAATCAAAGGTATAGCGGTATCTATCCTTATTGGAACACTACCCACGGGACCGCTCTATATAGCTTTTCCAATGGCTGCAGTCCTTCTTAAAAAAGGAGCACGTGTTTCTAATATTATTGTTTTTCTTTCTGCATGGGCATGCATTAAAATACCGCAGGAAATGGTTGAATTACAATTTCTTGGTGGAGAATTTATGTTTTTACGATTAATTCTAACAGTTATTTTTGTAATACTTATGGGAGTTATTATTGAAAGAATAATTGAATGGAGCAAAAGAGGAAATAAAATGGATGTGAAAAGAGGGGTTAAAGGATGATTTTGG
>JAUWWG010000017.1 GCA_030616985.1 Thermoplasmatota archaeon | reverse complement strand
CTATTTTTCTGAAGCAAATAGGTTGTGAAGAAGTATATCTTATCCATAGGAGAGATGAACTACGCGCAGAGAAAACATATGAAGAAGAGGCACGAGGAAAGCAGGTTCAGATATTGTTCAACAAGATTGTAGAAAAGATCAATGGAGAAGAAAAGGCTGAATATCTTGATTTGAAAGACACGATTAATAATGAAAAGTCAAAACTTGAAGTTGATGGTGTGTTCATTTCAATTGGCGAAATCCCTCAAAATGAACTTGCAAAACAGCTAGGTGTTAAACTTGATGAAAAGGGATATATCACTACCGATGAGCAACAGAGAACGAGCGTCAAAGGCGTTTATGCAGCAGGAGATATTACAGGTGGACTACGTCAGGTTATTACTGCATGTGCCGAGGGTGCAATTGCAGCTCTTGCTTCAACTGAAGTGTTAGGTAAAAAATATCCCTATTAGTTTTTTATGGCAGGTATTCATCAAGCGCTTTTTTCACTTCAGAGACATATGTCATTGCCGGTCCACCACCCATAAGAATTGCTACTATTGCTGCTTCGAGTATTTCTTCCTTTGCAGCTCCGGCATTTAGCGCTTTTTCCACGTGAATTGCAATACAATACTTACATCTTGCTGTGATGGATGTTCCAATAGCTATGAGTTCTTTGGTTTTCGTATCAAGAACACCTTCCTTTAGCACTGACCACATGAATGATTTAAAATGTCTCATGGTTTCTGGTTGGTGTTTTGATAGTTCACCCATCATTTGCATTACACTGTCTACGGATTCTTTCATTTCTCCCATGTGTTATCACAAGGCGGGGTATATTGAATCTTCAAAAAAACCTTACTACTATTGCAGTTTTTCAATCGAGGCAATATTTTTGTTTATTATTAGTTTTATGAGATTTTCTCCACTTGCTTTTACTGAGTCAGTAAGTGAACCAGACATGGTTTTGGGTTGAATTCCTACGAAAAATATGTTTTCTACATATTCTTCTAGATACGTCATTAGGATGGAGATTGGAATGCCATGGGTGCTTATGTGCATTCTTCCAATTTTTTCTTTTGGGACAATTCGCATTTCACCAGGAGTTAATCCCATCTCAACAGCATCAATTATAATCAGATATTTTGGTTTATGTCGTTTTACAACTGAAGTAAAATTTTCTGGTACGGTTCCACAATCCAAGACGACAGAATCATTGCTTTTATCTTTTAACTGATCAGCAACATAAGGGCCTATTGCATCATCCCCGCCATATCTATTGCCAATGCACATAGTTAGGTAGTCCATTGAATATTTTCTAACGGTCTAGAACAGATAAAACTTACGTATGGACAAAAGCTATTGTTTTCTATTGAAATATTTAGAATATTATCGCCCTAAGCTTGATACTATTTAGAATATTTTACTTTCTGATAGGTCGATATGTACCACGTTATTGCGGTCCCATCTGTGGAGATACTACTTAGATGAAAATTAGGCACCCTTTTTATCGTAGAGAAACAGGATGAATGGTAGTTTGGAGACGAATTGATATAGTGCAGCGTTAAAAGGAAATTGCTAGATGTTTTGATTAAAAATGATAGGTATGTAAAAAGGGCATTTGGTAGATACCAAATATCCCCAATGCCTTTTCAATCATCGAAAAAGACAGATACCAAATATCTCTCTTCTCTATGATTGCATACCTAATTATTATAATCTTCGTAATAATATTTAAATTTTATGTTAAAAATTAAGATATTTTATGGGCGACCCAGTCTAAGTAACACAACATTTTTTACTTATGATGTTTTAAGGGAGGATTTAAATTAGATTTATGCATCGCCTAAATTGAAAATTTATTGTGGGAATAGACATGGTAGAAAAAATAAGACTTGCTCAAGGAGCAGGCGGAGAATTAATGGACAATCTCATCAAAGATAAAATTTTGAAGTATTTTGCTGGGAAATCTAATTCAGCAGAGATCCCTCTTTCCATGTTAGACGATGCTGCCGTCATTGATGATATTGTTTTCTCAACTGATTCTCATACTGTTCAACCTCTTATTTTTCCAGGAGGTGATGTGGGCTCTCTTGCAGTTTGTGGGACCATTAATGACGTTTCGGTACTAGGTGCAAAACCTCTTGCTCTTTCAGCTGGTTTTATTCTTGAAGAAGGTTTTTCCGTTGAAACATTTGAAAAAATTGTGAAAAGCATGGGTAAATATTCAGAAGGTGCAGGTGTTCCTATCATTACGGGTGATACAAAAGTTGTTGAGAAGGGAGCGATACAAGAATTTATGATTAACACAAGTGGCATAGGTAAAAGAAGTGAATTTTTAGATAGTAATATTAGAGAAGTAACGCGATATAGACAATTCAATCAAAGGTGGCTTCTTGATTCAAATTTAGAAAAGGGCGATAAGATTATTGTTTCTGGAAATATGGGTGAACATGGTATAGCACTTCTTTCTTTTCGTGAAGGTTATGGTTTTGAAACTAAGATGAAATCGGATGTGGCACCAATAAACGATCTCATGAAAAACGCTCTTTTAACAGGAGGGATTGTTTCTGCTAAAGACCCAACACGTGGGGGACTTGCAAATACTGTAAATGAGTTTAGTGAGAAATCAAAAATTGGGATTATACTTGATGAGGAGGCAATTCCAATTCCCAATGGTGTCAGATCCGCTTGTGATATGCTTGGAATTGATCCTCTTGAGATTGGCAATGAAGGAAAGGTTGTGATTGGTGTTGTAAAGGAGAAAGCTGATGATGTTCTTTCTATTCTTAAAAAACATTCCTTTGGTAAAAATGCGGCAATTATTGGTGAAGCAACAGATACCATGAACGGAGTGGTATTGAACACAGTTGTTGGCGGTAAAAGAATTCTTCATAAGCCTATTGGAGATCCTGTTCCAAGAATATGCTGATATATATCCTTAGACCACAAATTTTTAAATAGCCTATAGGATTACCACAAACGAAACTAATGAAGTTCATACTGCATTGGAGGTAAAATTTTATGGCAAAAGGTCTCCCAAAATCATTTAAAAAATCATTGTGGGCGTATCATATAAATTCCGGTTCCTGCAACGGATGCGATATAGAAATAATTGCGGCACTCTGTCCCCGTTATGATGTCGAAAGATTTGGTATTAAACTTGTCGGTTCACCACGTCATGCTGATGTGTTATTGACCACAGGTCCTGTGACACGACAAATGGTCGATAAGGTAAAAAGAGCATATGAACAAATGCCTGATCCAAAAGCAGTCATTTGCGTTGGTAATTGTGGTAATACTGGCGATGTTTTCTATGAATCTTATAACCTTGTAGGTCCCATTGACAACATCCTACCGGTAGATGTTTATGTTATTGGCTGCCCACCCCGGCCCGAAGCAATCATCAATGCGGTTGCAAAAGCTTGGGTTAAACTTGAAACATTGGAGGCGAAATAATGGCTGATAAGAAACGATTCACTCCAGAAGAAATTGTAAAATCTTTTAAAGATGAATTTAAAGCAAAAATTAAAAATACTCGTATTGAAAGACGGACGAAAGGACCTTCGAAACACGAGTTTGTTCATATTTGGATGAAAGTTGATAAAAGCATTTTTAAAGACTCTGTAAAACATCTCGCGACATTACAAAAGTATCCCCATCTTGCTGTTGCGTCAGGAAACGATCTTGGTAAAACTATAGAACTAATCTATCATTTTTCAATATATTATGGCGTACCTCTGGGCGAGATATCAATAAATATTTCTGTAGAACTACCAAAGTCAAAACCAGAGATTGAAACAATTTGCGATATTATTCCGGGAGCACTCATTACAGAACGTGAAAAACAAGAAATGCTTGGCGTAACAATAAAAGGAATTCCCGACAGCAGGCGTGTCTTTTTAACTGATGATTTTCCTGAGGGAGTATATCCATGGAGAAAAGACGAAACAGGACCACAAAAATTGATTAGAAACTTACATGAGGTGAAAAAATGAAGACAAAACAGACAACAAAAACAACCTATCACATACCAATTGGTCCCATTCATCCGGCCCTTAAAGAACCAGTGGCGTTTGAATTTGAAATTGACGGAGAAAGAATTGTTGATGTTGATGTGAGTCTTGGTCATGTTCATAGAACTGTTGAATGGACGGCTACAAAAAGAAATCCTATTCAGATACTTTACTTGGCAGAGAGGATTTGTGGGATTTGTTCATATTGTCATCCTACTGCATTTGCTCTTGCAGTTGAAAACATTGCAAATATAGAGGTTCCAGAACGTGCAGAATATCTCCGGGTTATACAAGCTGAACTTGAGAGGATTTGTTCCCACATCTTATGGGCTGGTGTAGCAGCTCACGAGATCGGTTTTGATTCAGTGCTGTTTTTGACCTGGCAAATACGAGAAAAAGTACTTGACCTCACTGAATATTTAACAGGAAATCGAATTACCAAAGGAATCATTACCATCGGTGGTGTGCGTAGAGACATCACAAAAGAACATCATCCTAAAATCTTTGAAACATTAAATTATCTTAAAGATAATTTTGAAAAGCTTCGCAAGGTTTATTTGGATGATAAAACCTTTAGAATGAGAGCTCAAGGGTGTGGTATTTTAACAAAAGAGGATGCATTAAAATTGTGTGCAGTTGGACCCACTGCTCGAGGCTCAGGTGTTAAAAAAGATGTTCGTGTTGATCAAGCCTACTTTTCCTGTGCTGACCTTGACATTGAATGCATTACTCCTGACGTGCTTACTGGCGAAGTCAATGGTGATGTCTATGATAGAATCATTGTCCGTCTTCTTGAAGTAAAACAGGCAATTGATTTGATAGAGCAGTGTATTGATAAAATGCCTGCTGGAGACATTGTCTCTGAACCCAAGGTTGCAAAAGTACTGGCAACACTTAAGAAAGCAAGTGGGGAAGGCATTGGTCGGATGGAAGCACCTCGTGGAGAGGTCATTCATTATGTGAAACTTGTAGAGGGAGAGGAATATCCATTTACTTGGAAGGTTCGCGCTCCAACGTATAATAATATCATGCCGTGGGTTCCAATGCTTATAGGTGAACAAATTGCGGACATACCAATAGTTGCCGCATCAACAGATCCTTGTATGTCATGTACCAACAGAGTTGCAATAGTCGATAGCGGTAAAAAATATGAATTGAATAAAGAAGAGCTTCATCGACTTAGTGTTGAAAAAACAAGGAGGCTTATGGCATGAAATTTTCAATGCTCCCTCAGGTATTTACACAGATGTTCAAAAAACCGTTTACCAATAAATTTCCTGCAAAGTATATACCCTCTTCTACCACTAAGTTTTTAGAGAATGTTGGCAGCGGTAAAGTAGAAATTATTCCCCCGATAGAAACACCAGATGGTTTTCGTGGAAAGATTGTCTACGATAAAGATAAATGTATTGGATGTAAACTATGTATCAAGGTTTGCCCATCTGATGCTATTGAGTTTAAACCCGAGGAAAAGAAAGTAAAATTCTATCTTGCAAGATGTGTGTTCTGTGCTCAATGTAATGATATCTGTCCAGTTAAATGTCTTAGTATGAGCAATGAATTTTTACTTGCTGATACTGACAAATATTCTAAGGATTTAATTGTTGAATAGAATGGTAAGATTTGATGAAACTTATCTTTAAGGGTATAGTACAGGGAGTAGGTTTTAGACCGACGATTTATCGAGTAGCAAAAGAGTTAGGTTTAAAAGGATATGTTTTGAATAAAGGTTCTGAGGTAGAAATAGTAATTGATAGAGACTCAGATGAATTTATCGCTCAAGTAAAAAAACAATTACCTTCAATAGCTAAAATAACTGATGTTATATTGGAAGAAGATTCCAGAACGTTTGATGATTTTTGTATTCTTCACAGCACGGAAGGGAAAAGACAGTCACTTATTCCAGTTGACATCGGTATTTGCGATGAGTGTCTCTCCGAACTATTTGACCCGAATAATAGACGGCATCATTTTCCTTTTACGAATTGTACGGTATGCGGTGCCCGTTTCAGCCTCATCAAAGATGTGCCCTATGATAGAGAACGAACATCGATGAATAAATTTTCCCTCTGTAAAGCATGTAAAAAAGAGTATGAGGATCCGTTGAATCGTCGTTATCATGCACAGACAATATCGTGCCCGAGTTGTGGCCCAATGTATAAATTGTATGATAAAAACCAAAGTGATTCAGGGGAGAAAGATGCGATAAAACGTTTTGCAGAACATATTGATTCAGGTAAAATAGGTGTTATAAAATCCTGGGGTGGCATGCATATCTGCTGCAAAATTGATGAAATGCAGAGATTTAGAGAGTGGTATGGCAGACCACAGAAATCTTTTGCAGTCATGGTAAAAGACATACGGACAGCAGAACAGTATGGTGAAATAACAGATGATGAACGAAAACTATTGCTATCAAATAGAAGGCCTGTTGTTCTGGTGAGAAAGAAAAAAGCAGAACAAGCATCTCCTGATTTAGACACAATCGGTTTGTATCTTCCTTATACTGGCTTGCATTATCTTCTTTTTTCTTTTTTGAAGACTGATGCTTTGATTATGACCTCAGCCAATGTTCCAGGTGAACCTATGATGATATGTAATGAGGAGGCGTTCACCTTGGGCGCTGATGCATATCTCCTTCACGATAGAGATATACCAAACAGGATCGACGACTCGGTATTGAGGTTGTGGAAAGGAAATACATTCTTCCTGCGTAAATCACGGGGCTTTGTACCAGAACCACTCGACGTATCATATGATAAGCGTGTTTTAAGTGTTGGTGCCGGAGAGAATATCTGCGGTGCTATTTCTTGCGGGAAAAAGTTGTATGCCACGCAATACATCGGTAACTCAAAGTATTATTCAACCTTAGAGTTTTTAGAGGAAAGTCTACAACATTTGATGAAACTTACAATGAAGGAAGAGAAAATTGATGCTATTGTTATGGATTTACATCCTGGATATGATTCAAGAAACGTAGCTCAGCAGTTTGCAAAGGAGTTTTCGGCCCCTTTATTTGAGGTGCAACATCACTGGGCACATGCTGCATCACTTTTGATTGACAATAACATAGGCGAAAGTGTTGTCTTGGCACTTGATGGACTGGGCTATGGTAGTGATGGCACATTTTGGGGTGGGGAAGTACTTGTTTCCAATTTTGAAGATTTTAAGCGAGTTGGACATTTGGAAAACATTCCACTACTTGGTGGTGATAAAGCTACAATTGATCCTAGAAGACTTGTTTTCGCTATTTTCAGTAAATTTGGCAAAGAAAAATATTTTACTGGAAGTGAAGCCGATATACTAAACAAGATGCTGGATAAAGCGCCATTATCAAGCAGTCTTGGCAGAGTCATGGATGCACTCTCTTGTTATCTCGATATTTGTACAAAGAGGACTTACGATGGTGAACCTGCTATGAAACTTGAGAAATATCTTGCAAACGGCAAGGCAAAACATTCTTTTGATGTCGAAGTAAAAAATGGTATCGTTGGTACAACTGATCTTTTTAGACAACTTGAGGAAAAAGTAAAAAAACTTATTACAGAGAAACAAAGGGCAGATATTTCTCAATCGATGATTAGATCAATTATTGACAATCTTACAGATATTGCAATTCAACATGCTGAAAGTGAGGGCATTAAACACATAGGCTTGACCGGTGGTGTTTCTTATAACCTTCCTATTACGGAGATGGTGGAAAAAAGAGTTGAAGAAGAAGGGTTGGCATTAGCTGTTCATACTACTGTTCCTAATGGGGACGGCGGTATTTCTGTAGGTCAAAACGCTATTGCTGGTCATAAATTGTCGTCCTAGTTTCAAAATGAGTGGCAACTTTTAATAATGAATTATTTATCGGTGAAGTATCATGGGTAAAAATAGAGATTTGATACTTATCTTATCACTTGTGATAGTTGGAATGTTCATTCCATTTCTTGGTTCAATGATAATAAATTACGGGTTGAATTTAGTAAAAATCGGGTCAACATTTGGATATTTTTTACTAATTTTTGCAATTGAACTTGGAGCAGTTTATCTGTATTTTACAATAAGTAATCGGGTGGCTAACAAAAACATCGAGAAATACAAGAAAAAGTAGGATATATTAGTGTTTTTTCTTTCTTAATCTTTCTTGGGTTTTTTCATTGGTTAACTCTCGAATTGCGTCAGTAGCAATCCATTTGGCTGTTTTTGAATCAATTTTTAAAATCTCCTTTGAAATTTTTATCATCTTTTTATTGAGGGTTAAATTGCGTTTACCTATATTTCTTAAAGCCCAGTTAACGGCTTTCTTAACATAGTTACGTCCATCAACTGAGTGTTTTTTAATTAGAGGAATGAATTGTTCAAACTTCTCATCACTGGCTTTTTTGTCATGAACTGATAGACCTGCAATTAATGAGAAGGCACCTCGTTTAACAAACTCTTCATCTCGTTCAGCCCATTCAAAAAACTTCTCCCATGCAAGAGGAGTTAAATCAAAAAGGCTAGTGCACGCTTGGTCACAAATATCCCATGAATCGAAATCCTTTGCCCAGGAATCCATCTGCCCTCCTGTAATCTTAGACGGATCATCGATAAAACAAGCCAGTAACCGCGCGTCATGGATGCCAGAATCCCATAACTCCAAAGCAAGTTCATGAGCTTTACCAATCTCTTTAGCAATAGGTCTCAGCTTGTAAATTGAAACGCCAAGATTATTCTTGGAGTTAATTCCATATCGTGCCATACCTTTTACTGCTTCTGGGTCAGATAGAGATTTTAGCCGTTTTAGAATTTCTTCGTATTGCATATTGGTAGCATCATCACGCTTCTATATGATATGGTTTGTCATCGTTGTGTTCCACAGCATATTTTAACAAAAATTTCGTATCAATAGATAAAATATTTTCTCAATGGTGGATGTATGCCAAATAGTAAAGATCACAAAATTAAAAAAAGTATTGACCGAGGTCCTCACTATAATATATGTTGGCGAACTAATTTTCTACCATATATTTCCAGTTTCTATATGCATTATTTCTGATAGCTTCTCTCGATGTTTTCTGTCCACCACTTTCTGAATATTGTACATCGACAATTATACCTTCCACGTCTCTTACAATAATCTTGCTTTCATCTTCGTTATAATCGGTTGTGTATATCTTTCCATCCTTGTAGATCACCCCTTGTTCTGTGTTGTATACTGGACTCTTACCTAGTTGTAAATCTGGGTCATAATCCATGATGTCATCTAACCTCTTGAGTTGGTAAGCATCTTCTGCCATTCCTATCATCGTTCGATAGACTCGTATTTTATGGGGATCTCTTTCAGAACTGATTTGATTCTTGATAGTAGATATAATTGCTGGAATGTCTTGAGTTTTTATTGCTAAAAGTATTTCTTTCCAAAACCAATTGTATGTTTTGCTCCCTCGTGCGTTAACATGTTCTGGAGGTTTATCTGGATGTAAAATAATTCTTCCCTTGAGAGTTCTATGTTTTTTTCTCCATTCGTTTCTTTGTTTATCAAGTTCTTTTTTTCTATCATTTTTCTTTGACATTATAGAGTCCTTCTTTTGAAGATTTCCTATTATTTGTAATGATTACTCGCCTTATGAAACTTGCCCATTGCCACTTTTCATCTTTTCTTTGTGTATCGATATTCTATGCTGCAGCTGCCTTCGATACTCACCATGCATGGTCCAACAGGGCTTTCAGGTTTACACTGTGTACCAAACAAGGGGCATTCCTGTGGTAATAGCAATCCTCTGAGAAGTTCTCCACAACGGCAACCTTCAGGCTCCTTAAACTCCTTGTTGCTGATTTCCTTTAAATCACTTTCATATTTCCTTCGGGCATCATACATCTCAAACTTGCTACGTAACTCGAGACTGGACTGGGAAATAACTGGAAAACCTCTCCATTTTTTATCTCCTGGCTCAAAGACTTCATCAATCACCTTTTGGGCTTTTACATTACCTTCTTTGTTTACAGCACGAGCATATTCATTTTGAACGTAAGCTTTTCCATGTTCAATTTGCTGGACAAGCATCCATACAGCCATTAGAAGATCTATTGGTTCAAAACCAGCAACAACCTGGGGGACACGATAATCCTTTGAAATAAATTCATATGGTTCGGTTCCAATGATTGTAGAAACATGACCCGGTTCGATAAGACCATCGATTTTGATTTCACCCATGTCAAGTATGGCTTTTAAAGCAGATGGTATGGTGCGATGACAACATAGGATGGAGAAATTACTTGGAGGGTTCTTCAGTAAAACTGAGGCGGTAGTTGGAGCAGTTGTCTCAAAACCAACAGCCATAAAAACGATGTCTTTGTCCTTATGCTTTTCAGCAAGATTCACAGCATCTTCTATTCCATATACTGTCCGGACGTCATGTCCCTCTGTTTTCATGCTTTGTAATGACTGTGTTTCACCTGGAACGTTTACCATATCACCAAATGTTGCAACGATCTTGCCTTTTCGTGCAAGCAGTAGCATCTCCTCAATTTCTTTTGGGGTAGTGACACACACTGGACAGCCAGGTCCCTGCCCAATTTCGATGCCACATTCTTTAAGTAGAGCATCCAAACCATGTTTTACCAATGTATCTTGATGTGTCCCGCATACATGCATAAATTTGAGTTTTACATCTAACTTTTTAATCTTTGAGATAATTTCCTCAGCTAATTTTTTATCCCTGAGTGAAAACATTAGCCTTCCTCGCCTGCCGATAACATCTCTCTAAAAAGATCGAGAGTTTCTTGCGCGTCTTTTTCATCAAGTACTTCTATTGCAAAACCTGCATGGACTAAAACATAATCGCCGACTTTTACTTCAACAAGAGATATATTGACCTTACGTTTTGTACCGTCTCCATAGTCAACAATGCCATGTTCTTCGTTCTTGTCAATTTCAACTATTTTTCCAGGGATTGCTAAACACACAATTTTGCGATTATATCCTAATACATTATAAATTTTCTCTTAAATCAAATAGATAAAGCTATAAAGAAAAAGATACATAATCCCTCAAAATTCACTCAGAGGGAGGAATTATGAAAGAATTAGAAAAAACGACATCTGTCTGTCCCGCATGTTATCAGGAGGGAAAAATCCAAAAGATAGATGCACAAATTGTTGAGGAAGATGGAAAAGTATGGATCACCAAGAAATGCAAGAAGCATGGTTCCTTCAAGGACATCTATTTTAGCGATGCTGATCTCTATAAAAAGTGGATAAAATACAAAGTTACTGGGACAACGTCACCTGATGTTAAAACAAAATTGTTCGATTATCCTGCCTTATATGATGAGCATAAATCTCAGAGTGTTCTAACAAATCTTTTAATCACAAACAGATGTAATCTACGGTGTAGTTATTGTTTTATGAATGCTGGGGCATCTGGTGTAGTCTATGAACCAACCCTAGATCAACTCAGGGAATTAATGATTCAAGCGAGAAACGAACGACCCATGGGTTCTAAAGCAATTCAGATTACTGGCGGAGAGCCTACTATTAGAGACGATATTTTTGATATTGTCAGAATGGCCAAGGAAGTAGGTTTTTCCCATGTTCAAGTAAACACCAATGGCTTGAAACTTGCCGACAGTGCCGAGTATTGCAAGCGTCTCAAAGATGAGAAGGTTAACACCATCTACATGAGCTTTGATGGGGTGACAAAGGAGACCAATCCTTGGATAGATCAGTGTAAAAAGGCAATAGAAAACCTTAGAAAGGTAAACTTAAAAATTGTTCTGGTTCCGGTTTTAATTGCCGGTAAAAATCTTCATGAAACTGGAAAGATCGTTCGGTTCGCTCTTGATAATATGGACATTGTTAGAGGTCTAAATTTCCAACCAATTTCTTTCTGCGGAAGAGTTACAAAATTAAAAGATGAAAAACGGAATAAACAACGGGTGGACTATGTAATGATGATGGAAGAAATAGAAAAAGAGTTCGATGGGCAGATATCACGGGAAGATTTCTATCCGGTTCCATTTGTATCTCCTATTTCAAGGTTGATTGAAGTGCTAAAAGGAAAAACTCAGGTGGAGTTTACTGCTCATCCTGGCTGCGGTGGTGCAACCTATATATTTTATGAAGACGGAAAACCAATTCCAGTTACACGCTTTATCGATGTCGAAGGCTTATTAAATCTTATTGATGAAAAGAGCAAAATGACTGGGCCTCTGAAAAAACTTCGAGTTGGTAGTGCATTTCTTAGACATATTAACGACTTTGTTGATGATGAAAAAGCACCGCATGGTTTTGATTTGAAAAAACTCCTGAAAAATGCTGTTCTAGGTGGAAATTACGATTCGCTTCGAGGATTCCACTACAAGAGTCTTTTTATCGGATCAATGTGGTTCCAAGATGCATTTAATCTTAATATCGATCGTCTACAACGTTGTGTTATCCATTATTCAACCCTTGAGGGAATCATACCATTCTGCGCCTATAATGGTCTTGGCTATGGTGATGCGATACGTGAGAAACATTCAATTCCAATTAAAAAGTGGGAGAAAAAAACTGGAAGAACTATAAAAGGCGATTTAAGGAAGGATGTCCCGCTCACATAATTCTTTCAATTATGTGGATAAAACATACAATCTGTTTTTTTTACATTCTTGATTTAGTTTTGTAAATTCACAGAGAAAATCTTTGTCACTATCTATAGTGAACCCAAAATGCTCGCGTAAAAATTTCACTGCTCCAATTATTGCCAGAAATGTACCTCTTTTACAGCACCTGGGACCACCATAGTTTGCTATTGAAAGTAGATTTTCTGCGGTGACCTGGTTACTCAATTTCCACTCTTTTTCGGATAACGGTGTTGCATCTGTGATTAGGCTGATAAAAATACCTGTACCAACGGCGGCGCCACATATTCCATGGGAACCACAGATTCCTCCAAGTATTTTTTCAGCTCTATTTCTTGCTTCTTTGATTTTGTTTTCTTTTTTTCTGTAGTCTTTCTTCTTGTTATAATGTGCTGATAGAAGTACTGCTGGAACGAGGAAATGATGTTCTGGTCCGTGCATTTTTATCTTCGGATTTTTCATTAAAATTAAAGACAATTCTAGCGGATCTTCTAGTTTACTGTTAATGCAAGTCTGTTCTATGAGATCATTTGCTGGTAGACTATGGCACTTGTCGCATACGAAATGCCCGTCTATGCATGTTACATCTGATTCATATGTTTCACGACAATAATAACATCCCTTCTTCTCCGCATTTTCTAGGTAAATGAGTTCTTTCCCGCAGATGAGACATCCAGTTTTATATTCCATCACATCACCAGTCTATTATGTGATTCATAAACCTATTAGATAGAGCGGGATCCCTATTGCAAGACCAAATGCTAGGTTGAATAATTTGATCATTACAGCGTCCCTTGTAGTATAAGAGAACAGAGGTATCATTCCGTGTCCATCTTGCACAATGGAGCTAGTTAATAGCACAGAAAATGGAATGAGGCCACTAGCAAACATCATAACAAATACAAGATGCGGTCCAGATTCAGGGATCAAACCGACAAGAGCGCTTATAATGAGAACCAATCCCATGTTTGCCACTACAAACTCGCTTAAATCCCAATTTATAAGTCCGATATCCACAAAAAGCAGGGCAAAAAACGTCCAGAGAAATATTTTCCATACATGTTTTTTGACTATATGACCCCAGATATGATCTTTTAGATAATGTTCCGAAACTGTCGCATTAACAGCTACTGCGATAACAGACAGAGATATAAGAATAATCCTTTCAGGTTCATCAAAACTCCAGCTCTGAGGGCCCCAATAACCACTTAAATTCAATAAAATAATGAATACAAAGAATGCAATTAACACATATCTTATAGGAGATAAACGATGAAATTTTTTTAAAATAGATGGTTGGAAGTAATGCTTCTTGTCTATATCATGTATTTTTTGAAGGCCACATTCTTTACATGGAACTATATTGAACAATACTGCAATCTTGTCAGCTATCCATGCTCCGCCAATTCCTAGCACAAACAACAGACCAAAAAGTATTAACGCCTCTCTTGGAAACTGGGTCAGCATAACAAAAGCTTCATCTCCAGAAGTGGCGATCATTCCTCCCACAATAGCACCAAACGATAAAAGACCATGAACATAAAATGAAACGTTCATAAATGCTCCAAGACATCCAGGTGTAGAACCAAGAAACGAAGCTGTCATGTATTGCCGTGTTTTGCTTCCCTTCACTGCCTTTTTCATCCTGCCTTTTGTCATAACATTGATGTAGTCAACTAGAAGTAGCATGACAAAGACAAAAATTGTTATCATGATTGTTTTGCTAAAAATGGGTACTATTATGTCAAGCACGTTATTTCTCCAAAACCCATATATAATTTATTGATCTTTCCTCACTATTTGCATTGTATACATTAGCACATGTTATATGTTTTCCCATGGGTAAATGAAGCTACTATCATCCAAATCGTCAATATGATTACAAATACCGCATCAAAGTAATAAGTCATAACATAACAGGCAATAGAGGAATTTTTATTATTTTATTATGAAGAAAAACTGCGGTTAAACCAGTTTTCATGCCATGTTTTTCCTCATCACTTATACTCTTGCAATTATCACAAAGGGGTAAGCTATTACAATATCATCAGAATTTATATATACTGCCCTATATATAATAAGTAATTATAGGATGAATAGGGCAATAACATTGGGCATATTGGTTATATTTGTCGGAATATTCATTGTTTCCCCAACTGGGAGTATATCAGCACAAGAAAGACATTTAGTAAATGAAACACATCTCGGAATCATAATCTATGTCGATTATAATAACACAGTAGGGCCATGGGATGGTACAATAGATTACCCGTATCAGCGATTACAGGATGGAATAGACCATGCTTCATCTGGAGATACTGTTTATGTTTCTTGTGGGACGTATCATGAAAATATAGTTATCGACAAGAGTATCATGTTGATTGGTGAGAGGAGTAGTAGTACCATTATCGATGGAAGTTACGATGAGTTTGTTGTTAATGTGATTGAAGATTGGGTCGTTATAATGAATTTCACTATTAGAAATTCAGGCGGCTGTATTGATAATGTAGGTGTAAAATTCAATTCAAATAATAATCTGATTAAAAATTGTATTATTTATAGGACTAAAACGGGGATTTATTTAGATAACTCATCATTCAATGAGATAGATAATTGTACATTTCATACGAATGGTGGTGGTGTACTTTTAAAAACATCAGATAACAATGTTATCAAAGGATGTTCTCTGAGTCGTAATGCAATAGCTATTCATTTTGAACACTCGACTAGCAACACAATAAGCTTTTCCTATTTGTATGCAAATGGCATAGCCTGTTTCTTTGAGTATTCATCAAACATTGAAATGTGGCATTGCAACATCAGTGATAATAGTGTCAACATAGGTGGGGTTTTTATCATCGGGTGCTCAGATGTTAGCTTAACTAATTGTGTCATCTGTCACAATGGGGCAGGTGTTAGTATATCTTCATCCAGAGGGATATCTATTACTGGCTGTGATCTTTATTTGAACACCCATTTTGCAGTATCGCTGCGGACAACATCTTGTGACATTATTGTTTCAGAATGTGAAATAAGAGATAATTTTAGATTCGGAATATATTTGGAGAAAGGTAATTCATGTATTGTAAGGAATAACAACATTTGCGATAATGTGCTATATGGTATATATTCCGAAATTGCAGATTGTAGCGCCTGGCATAACTGGTGGGGATCTCACTTTGGACCGTCATACACCAAGTTAAGATTAGGTGATAAAATAACTTGGATTCCTGGTCAAATAAAATTCTTTCCGTGGCTCGCCAAACCTTTAGATGGTATTGGAGCGGACTGGAAAAACAATGAACCATATATGCAGGGTGAAATCGACGATGTTACGGAGAAACGAATAAATCTATCCGGAGATGATTCTGATGGGGATGGCATACCTGATTGGTGGGAGGAAAAATGGGGTTACAACCCATCTGTTTGGGATGATCATGTAAATTTTGACCCAGATCAAGATGCATTGAACAACTTTGAAGAATGCTACACTGACCAGTATGGTTCAAATCCATTTCACAAAGATATCTTCCTCGAGTTCGACTGGATGGAATCGCCAAATCCAAATATCTCGAATAGATCACCAATCGATTTAATAGAAAGTGTTATAACGCTCTTTGACGAGCACAATATAACACTGCATGTTGACCTAGGAGATCTCGGCGGAGGTGAAGAGACACCTATGATTTGCACATCTAATTTTTCGTTTGCAAAATTACGAGATGTATACTGGGATTATTTTCTGCATAATGATCTTACCAACCTTCGCAAAGGTATCTTTCACTATGGAATTATCTGTAATTACTGTCCTGATCTTAATTTTCCATTCTTTGGATGGGATCAATTCGACTCATTTGCAATATCGGCTCAATGGTTGAAAGAAAAAAATCCTCTGATGACTAGAGGACAGCTTATAGTAGGTGGAGCGGTCCATCACCTTGGGCACACTCTTGGTCTACTTGCTGATACGCACGGTGGCATTGATAATCTTGACACTCCAAATCCCTTCTCATTGCAATGGTGGAAATATCGAAACTACAAAAGCTGTATGAACTACCGTTACAAATATAAGCTCCTTACTTTTTCAGATGGTTCCAATGGCAAAGGTGACTATGATGATTGGGAAAATCTTGAGTTAGGCTTTTTCAAAAATAGTCATTTTGAACAATCTGAAATACCATCTAGTAGCGTGCCAAGATATAACTAACCAATTTATTCATTCGTTCATTGGATGGATTTATGGAACATTTTCCATTATTGCAAAAATAAAACTTGAAATGAAAAACATTGGTTTGACACTTGGCAGTAAGGGAATATTAAATGATATCAATGTGGATATCGGGCAAGGTTATATTCATAACCATTGCAGACCCTAAATGACGCAGGTAGAAACTGCAATTGCAGAAATATGGGTTAGACTGCTGGCAGCATTGGGAAAAATTAGCTGTGATGGTCCGGCTCCTGTGCCATGAAAGATACGAATCTTGTGGTATGCTGGCAGTTATGTGAAAACCAGTGAAAAAATAGTTGAAAATATTTTGTAAGAGTGTAAAATGTTGGTTAGAAAATAAGTCAGTATTAAATAAGCCAGATATTAGAAAACAGATTTTTGGAACCAGAGTTTTTGCAGATATGGTCATTTAGCCAAACCCCAGATTAAAAAAGCATTTTTCAGTAATATTATATACTATACAAAGATTATACATGTCAAACTTAACCTGGATGGGATTGATGGATGGATAATTCGTTACTATGTTTCAGTGATGGTAGATCTTGTGCCGTTTTAGGGAACGTGAATATACTATTTGATAGATTGTTTTGAATGGAGATTTTATGACTGGGGCCCCCAAGATAATAAAAGAACTAAGGGAAGCGGAAAAACTTGGAAGACTTTATGGTCAATCACATGGTTCCCATATGGGGCTGGAGGCATCTGAAGAGTTGATGGAAAATATGTCGGATGGGCGCACTAAGGTTTTTAATGAGGGTGGTGAAGAAAGAAAATTTGACATAGAATCAACACAATATGATGGTTTGTCTGGAGATGAATTAGTAGATGAAAAAGAGTTATTGTTCCAAGCTACTAGCGATTTTGCGCTATATCTTGATATACATGGAAGAATAACTAGAATAAACAGGGCAGGACTTGATTTTTTAGGTTTTTCTGAAGATGAGATTATTGGGCAGTTCTTTTGGAAAATGCATGGAATCTTTTCTAAACGTGATATATTCAAATATCGCAAGGCATTTAAAAATACAATTAAAGGAAACCTTACTAAGGATTTTTTAAGTGAACTACATGGAAAATCAGGTAGAAAACATATCATGAATTTTTCAACGTTTCTTATCAAAGAAAATAAGAAATTAAAATGTGTTCTTGTCGTAGGAAAAGATATCACTAGAGAAAAAAAAACTGAGAATAAAATGCACGAAGTTGGAGAAAAGTATCGTGATTTATTTGAAAATGCCAATGATCTTATCCAGTCAGTCAGATCGGACGGATCTTTTCTGTATGTTAATCGCGCATGGAAAAGGATCCTAGGCTATAATCAGGATGAAATTTCAAATCTCTCTCTCCGGGACATTATTCATCCAGAAAGCAGAGAACATTATATGAAATTATTCAAGCGTTTGATGTCTGGAGAAATTATTGAGAACATTGAAGTTTCATTTGTGACCAAGGATGACAGGAAAATTTTCGTCGAAGGAAGTGTCACCTGTCAATTTGAAAATGGTGAAGCAGTTTCTACCCGTGGTATTTTTCACGATATAACCAAGCGAAAGAAGATGGAGGAGAGGTTGCAAGAATCTGAGGAAAAATTTCGCGCTCTTTATGAATCTGCAACAGATGCAATTATGTTGTTAGATGAAAATGGTTTTTTCGACTGTAATGCTGCGACACTCAAAATCTTTGATTTACCCTCCATGAATAGATTTATTTCCAAACATCCACACGATTTATCCCCTCCAAAGCAGCCTGATGGAAAAGAATCACTGGCAGCATTTAATGAACATATTGCAACAGCATTTGAAAAAGGATTCGATTATTTTGAATGGACGCATAAATGTGCTGATGGTACTATTTTTCCAGCAACTATACTTCTAAATCACATGAAATTAAAAGATAGAGACATTTTACAAGCAGTTGTACGAGACATCACTGAGCAAAAGAAATCAGAAGATGAATTAAAGAAAAAGATCAATGAACTTGAAAGATATAAAAATGCTACTGTTGGTCGGGAATTAAGAATAATTGAGTTGAAAAAAAAGATAAAGCAATTTGAAAAGGAAAAAGCCGAATCATGGAGAAATGAAAATGAATAAAAAAAATTTATTTAGGAACAAAAATCTGTCCTTGAGATTAAAGTTTATTTTATTGGTGATTTTGTTGACTGCAATCTTATTGGCAAGTCTTTCCTACCTTGCTAGTTCATCCATCTATGGAATGGGACAAAGTTCACAGGACATCAGTGCCGGTGCCTTGAAAGATCAGGCAGGAGAATATTTGCGGCAAGTCACCCAAGACAATGCCCAGAAGAATGACTTAATATTGAGCGGTATACAAAACGTCGCAGAGAATTTTGCCGGGTATGCAACTGAGAGCTTCGAATCACCGGAGATCTTTGTTCCGGGGAACTACTGGGATGCAGAGGAGCATCTTTTTTCTGGACCTGAAGAGCAGTACTTGAACTCAGAGGAGGAATTGGCAAGTGCTTTTTCTCCGAATGTTTCTGGAATGAATGATGAGGTAGTAAGGGATCATGAGGTGATCGCTTACTTGGATTTTGTCGTTCCTCATGTGCAGGAAAACTCACCGGACATTGTGGCTATATATTTGGGAACGGAGAGGGATGTTACACGCTACTATCCGAATATCAATCTGGGAGCTCTGGTTCCCCCTGATTTCCAGGTCACACAACGTCCTTGGTATTTAAGTGCGAACGTGGAGAACAACTTTGAGCGAAAAGTTGTATGGTCTCCCGTTTATGTTGATGCTACAGGACAGGGTATTATGATTACCGCAGCAGCGCCGGTTTACATAAATGATGATGAATTCCTGGGGGTAGTCGGGATCGATGTCACTCTAGGAGCTATAACACTCAATATGGAAACGGCTAAATTGCCTGGTGAGGGCTACTTCTTCTTGATTGATGACGGTGGTCATTCTATCATTCTCCCAGAAGAAGGATATAATGATCTCATGGGAAGATCATCTGAGGAAGGAGAATTTGCAACAAACCTGACGAGCGAAGCAAGACCAGAGTTTACTTCCTTTTTGGACAATATTACCACAGAAGAGAATGGGTTTACGACAGTAGAAATCAATGGAACAGAACTGTTTATTGCATTTAGCAAAATGGACAATACGGGATGGGCATTAGTAAGTGTTGTTAAGGCAGAGAACATACTTCAGTCCATAACAAAACTGCAAGATGAAATGCACGAAGCCACTAATACACTTATCTTTGGAAGTATTCTACCTATGGGCTTTGTTATCTTGCTCATTATTATCATAGTTGGTAGTCTATTGACAAACCACATAATGAAACCTGTCCGGAAATTGTCCGAGGCTGCACAACATATCGCTACTGGCAGATGGGACGTTGAAATCGCTAATCCGGTATCAGAGGACGAGATCGGACAGCTCTCCAACTCTTTTAATTTCATGATTTCTGAACTTAAAAAATCAAGAACCGAATTAGAAAAATACAGTATAGATCTAGAAAAAAAAATTGAAGGCAGAACGAAGGAACTTAATGAAAAAGTCATTAAATTGACAAAAAGTGAAGCTGCAAATCTCAGCATCCTAGAGGATTTGAATGAAACCATTGCAAACCTTGAAAAAGCAGAAAAAGAAATTAAAGAAAGGAACATGGATTTAAAAGTGGCACATGAGAAACTCTCTTCTCTGAATAAAGATCTTGAGGAAAAAGTCAAAGAGAGAACGACTGAAGTGGAAAAACTCCTACTGCAAAAAGATGAGTTCATAGGGCAGCTTGGTCATGATTTAAAGAATCCATTAAACCCACTTGTAAACTTACTCCGAGTGTTAGAGGAGCGGGAGCATGACTCTGAAACAAAGAAGATTTTTGAGGTAGTGAATAGAAACGTTGAGTATATGAGAAATCTAGTGGTTAAAACCATTGAACTTGCTCGACTCAACTCCCCCAATACAGAGTTGACTATAAATGAAACAAATCTCCTAGATGAAGTTAATAATGTTGTTGAAAAAAATAAGCTAGCATTGGAAGGAAACAACATGAAAATCAATAACAACATCGATGGAAATATTATTGTAAAAGCAGATAAACTTAGAATTGAGGAGTTATTTGACAATCTTATTATCAATGCAATCAAATACAGCAAGGATATGGGTACTATTACCATTGATGCAAAGGAAGATAAGGATTTTGTTACCGTATCTATAAAAGACACCGGCATTGGTATAACTGAGGAGCAACTCAGTCATATTTTTGATGAATTTTACAAAGCTGATGAAGCCCGTCATGATTTTGATAGCAGCGGTCTTGGTCTTCCTATTTGCAAACGCATTGTTGAGAAACATGGTGGAAAGATATGGGTTGAAAGCCCAGGAGAAGGAGGTGGAACAACTTTTTATTTCACAATTCCGACAGGTTCTAAAACAAAATAGGGGGGAACATTGAAGAAAAAATAAATAAGCTACAAAAAGATACACAAAAGAGAGATGATGAAAATTGAAGAAGAAAGTAATCATGGCCGTGGATGATGACGCGGATAACAATTTCTCTCTTAAATTGAGATTAGAACAGTTAGATCCCCGGTATGAGGTAATCACTGTTGATGGTGGAAAAAAATGCCTTGAACTCCTGGAAAATAACGAAATTCCAGATCTTATATTGATGGATATTATGATGCCAGAGGCAAACGGCTGGGAAACTTATCAAAAATTAAAAGAAAACTCAACATGGAAAAATATTCCTGTAATTTTTGTTAGCGCAAGTAGTGATGAACTTGCTGAGAAAATTAAAGGTCTTTTAGGCAATGATTATATTGAAAAACCGTATGATATAGAGGATGTAAAGAAGAGAATTGATGAGATTCTTGAAAACGTAAGTCAGAAGTAATCTTCTTAGAATGTTGATTTAATTGATTTCTGTCATCTAAAAAACAGCAAAATGAAACGAAAGATTGATAAGAAGAATCTACATACCTTGTAATGTAATTATAATGATATTATAATTTTAGCATACGGAAGGAGATGGACTTGAAAAAGATTATGATAGTGGATGATGAACCGGATCAAATATTTACCGTCAAACAGACTTTAGCTGATTTTGATGATGAGTATGAAGTCATATCTGCTGAAAGCGGTATGCAATGCCTTGATTTATTAGAAAATAACGGGGCTCCAGATATTATATTGCTAGATATTATGATGTCTGATATGAGCGGCTGGGAAGTTTATGATAAGTTAAAAGGAAATCCTGCGTGGGAAAAAATTCCGATAATCTTTCTAACAGCGAGAACAGACAGAATTGCCAAGAGCGCCGGAGATTTTTTAGGTGATGACTATATCGAAAAACCATTTAACCGGGAAGAATTAAAGAAAAGAATCGATAAGCTTTTAGATAGTAATTAGTAGATTTCCTTAATTCTTTATGCCATGGATTGACATATTTTTTTACATATGTCATCATATACTTTTATAACAATATTTTATCCTTAGCCACATGATATATTTCAACTCTATGACGAGATCGATATGACATTTTCACCTTTCTTAATTAGCTTTTCAAGTAAATGGATGCCAGTTTTCAACTTGTAACATATTTTTTCCATTTTGACATGGTAGATTATATATGCAATTGATTTTAGTTCATATCATTCTTGATTTTGAGTTGTCAGTACTAATATATAAAACTATAATTTTTATCTCATCCTGTCCTATTTTAAGATAGAAAACAATTTTTTTATTCTTGAGGATATAGTTTTATAAAAGAGCAGATGTTACAGAATTGAGAGGCTGGGAAAGAATGCTCGAACCATACTCCGATGAAGAGAAGAAATATATCATGTATCTAGTAAAGAAGTATTTGCCCGGATTTGGTATCCGGGAGGACAGAGATGGAGCTACCATCATGTATGAAAAAAACGCCAAGACAAAAAACAACGACCAAATTGAGCAATAAACAATATTTTTAGAGTGATTCTGCGTGATATGTGACTGCTGAAGGTAGTAAGTTGATCTGATATGTTTTGGATTTTTTCCATTTTGACATTTTGTCACAATATATTTATATGTGGTGAGTAACAGAGTATATCATATCATTAAACGACAAAGGTCACAGGGTGACATGCTGCGGTGAAAAAAACAATTAGGCCCAAATCTAAAGAAGAGCGGGTATACCTCAAATGTTTAATAGGTAAATATTCGGCGAAAAAATAGTTAGGAGCGAAAAATTAATAACAATTTCTTGATAGTCATAGATGTTTTTCAAAATTTGAATGGTTATCTATAGTTACTGAAGGCTAGTTGCTTTTTTCTGTCTTTGTAGTTGTAGATTTCAAAAGACATTTAACGATTTTATCTAGGGTATCAAATTCTTCCCTTTTTGCTCCTTCTCTAGAAAGAAACATAAATTCCATCCCTGTGTTTTTGGCAAATTTACGGTCATTTTCACTATCGCCAATATAAATCAATTTTCCCTCCTGTATCCTTCCCTTCAATCTTTCTAATAGGTGAGAATTGGGTTTTATTTTTTTTAAATCTACAAAACTTGCACCTCTCCCAATGCCACAATCAAACAGATCTTCATAGTTATACTCTTCAATAAAAAGATCAACAATTTCTTGAGGGGAATTACTTACTATGCTTAGTCCATATCTCCCCTTCAATTCATACAAGCAGTCCACGTCAGAAAAAGGTTTAATCATCCCATTCTTCATTGCCCTAATCTTTTCCTCTATATACTCTCTATTTCTTGTTTCCCACAGATCTTCTGCTTCTACATCTAACTCGATACTTATCTCATTGAATCTGTGAACGTTTTTAGAGTGAATCTTCATCAGGTTTTCTTCAGAGGCGTCTATTCCAAGATGTTTGAGTGTTTTTTCCAATGCTGCATACAGCCAAGTCAGATCAGACTCTGAGTCAAGCAATACGCCATCAAGATCAAATACGACCCCATAACTGTCTTTCATTGGAAATACCTCGTCATCATCGACCCATTCATTTTGTGCGGATAACCTTTCATCAGTGCCAACCACCTGGATTTTATATAATCCTCGTGCCAGATTCTTCACGTGTTGGTGTAATAGAATAAATGTCCGTAGTCCTTATTTCGACAACGTCTTTAATAATTTTATTAGGTTTTAGTTTTAATATCCAATCTTTAGCTTCGTCGAAAGTTTCACCTTTAGAGTGATATGTTGACAATCCTTTGATTTGATAACCTTTCGATCCTTCCCACATAGTAATTGAGACGTTCTTATTTTGCAGAATGTTCTCTTTCGTCTTATTGAAGAACGTATCAATTACCAAGATTGTATCATCAGTTACTATTTTTTTAGACGCAATTGGTACAACGTTTGGCGTTCCATTTTTGTCTACTGTCGAAAATGCCATTATTGGAATAGTTTCGAAAAATTGTTTTATTCCATCAGGTATCTTTTCTTTCATATGTACCGTAATTGTCCATGTCATTAAAAGAATGTTTTCTATCTACCGGCTGCTATTTCTGAGCAATATAAAACCGAAGTGACTAGGATTTTTTATAGGAGGGGGCGTTTCGTACAGTGTTTTCCTTTAAGGAGAATAAATCATCGTTTTTGATGAACAGAAACGTTTATTAAATCATTATTGACTTACACATCTACGAAATGGGATGCCATAGGAATAATTGCTTTAGTGCATCTACTAAACCGTTGGAGATTTGGTAAGAATGTCAAAAATAGATTTTCTAAAAAAGGGGTTTGGGAACAGTAAGGAAGAAGAAAGCAAGGATTTGGCAGATGTCAATAAAGAAATTTATGAAAAGAAAAAAGAATCAAAGACATTAGAAAAAAATGCGAAGAAGAAACAGAAAGAATTAAAAAAGAAAGAGAAAAAAGCAATGCATTCAAAAAAGAAAGTAAAACCGAATAAATCAAAGAAGACACTAGGTGGGAAAAAACCATATGACTGGTCAGAAGAGACAAAGAGTGAATATGGAGAAAATAAAGAGACATATATACAACTTCATGTAGAAAGTGATCCGAGTTTTAAGGAATTATTACTGGATATATATTTTGACGACAATGCACCTAATTTCTTTACAAATGAAAACAAAATGAGGTGGCGCCCCACAGCTGACGAAATGGATTCCATTCTTGAAGCTTTTGATATTCTCTCACAATCTTCGGTCAGCTTAGAAAAGAAAATTGATAAACTTTCTAAAGAATTTTATTTCAATCCAGAAAAAATAGAAGTCGAACCACCCACTTCAGATTCAGAACAAAAAGAAATAGATATACGTCCTATGTCTGGAGATGTTTTCAATAAAGAACAAGAGCGGAGCAGTGAAGATTTAAAGAAAAATACTGAAGATGGAACCCTGGTCAACTTGGAAAAGAAAACAGATGACCTTTCCGAGTCGGACAAACTCAGTGAAGTTTTTATAACACCTCCCAAGAAATCAACCGAAACGGAAGAGATTTCCCTCGAATCTAGGGGGCTAGAAGAAAAGGATGATGACACCCCAGGGGATACAACTCCAACCAATTTAGAAAAGAAAACAGATGACCTTTCCGAGTCGGACAAACTCAGTGAAGTTTTTAAGACCCCTTCTGAAGAATCACCTAAAATCGAAGAAGTTGTTTTCAATCCAGAAAAAATTGAAATCGAACCATCCACTTCAGATTCAGAACAAAAAGAAATAGATACAACTCCAACCAAT
>JAUWWG010000136.1 GCA_030616985.1 Thermoplasmatota archaeon | reverse complement strand
CTCTAAACGTGTTCTTAATTGAAATAAAAAAATATGCAGTTGAACAGTTTCATCCTTTTGCATCGTTACATTCCCAATATACAATTTCTATAGTTTAATGTTACTCTCGAATCTTAACTTCTACCCTGAGACATCTGAATTATAAGAGAAACAGATGCTAGGTAAAGTGAGTGGAGAGAATTGGGATGAGATTGTACTGTGTCATCTAGTTAGGAAGAATGATAATCGTTGAAAATAAACTCCCCACTCAATAATATATTAGTAATTTCTAGTATAAATATATTCTTACATAGCTGAATTTATATGACACAATGTATCAAATAGAAAACAATCGTAACGTTTAAGTTGAAGTGAGAGCTTTGAGGTTGTAGAGTTGGAGGGGAAAAATGCAAGATACTTATTCAAAACATGTAGAAAAAAGAATAAAAGAACTGCATGAGAGGATGTCTAAATCTAAATTACATACTACAAAGAAGTGTAAGCATTGAATAGTCATCTCTTGAAAAGGCGGTTTGGGATTGTAGATATTGAAAGGGAGTTATGTGAAAAAACATCTAACTATATCTAGCATAGTACTTATTCTTCTTGTTGTTGCATTGAGCGGATGTAATGAATTATTCGGTGAAGGTGGAACGATTTATGCCGAAAAAATAAATGATAAATCAAAAGAATTCGTAAATATAAGTGAACAACAAATGGAGCAGTTTCCACACCTAAAACAAGCACTTAATCAAACTGATTCATATATAGAACCTCCAGATGATGAATGGAATGAAATAAGAGAGTTCTTTGGAGACACCTATGCTTATATACATTATCAAAATGAGTATTATTATGTTCGTCTGTTTGGGATAGTATAGATAGGGATTTCCAAATCAGTGTTCATCTTTTAAATGATTTTCGTTGAATTAATAAAGTAGGGGTATTTTTATTCTCCTCCCCCAGAAGTAAATCTGGAGGCGGAGAACAAAAACATGCGGGAATTGGATGTGGATGCACACATAAAAAACTATTGGAAAAAATATCGATGTTTGCTTAGGGGTCGACACTAAAAACATGTCAACGCGCACGTTTAGGGCAAAGACATGAGTTCGGATAATTCTATACCCGTTGCGCCTAGTTCTTTGCGCCTACGTGGGGATTACACACCCTCTTTCGTGCCTATCACAAAATAGACTAGATTGCTTTAGATAATTCCAAATATTGTAGGATTTACCTTGAAAAATATAGTTTCAGCATATTTACTATTTTTCCTTAATTTTTTAAATCTATAATCTATTTACCACGATGATTAACTGTTATGAACAGGTATGTAATAAGTTTATATCTTTGCACGCAGATAGATAAATATGGTTATCGACAATGTGTCTGAGTATCTCAGGTAGCTTTCTAGAAGATAGAGTCGATTTTAGAATGCATTTAGATTCACGGGATTTTCCGATATTCAAATGAAATAGCTAAAATTAAATTAAGACGATAAAATATATATGTGTGTCAACTATACTATATATTGGATAAGGATCTAAATATTAATTAGTCGGGGGCGTTGTCATGAAAACACATATAAAAAAAATAACCTGTTTACTTCTAGTAACTGTTTTTATTATTTCTAGTGCTTCTGTTATCTCCTCAGATTTAAATAATTCTAGTTCTCTAGTGAATATGGGTGAATCTGATTTTGATCCTCTAGTTGATGTAACTGTAACAGTAGAAATACAAAAGATACGGTCTCTTGAGAGATTTGACACTCAAATCCCCACAATTGAGAAAATCGATTGGTTTAGTGATCCTGATTTTTATGTTAAAGTATTCATTAATGATGAGGAATTTACCAGCCCTATTTGGAGGAATACAAAATATGTATGTGATCCACAGTGGTCAGCAACTCTCAATGTTCCTGATGATGAAGAGTATGTAAACATAACAATCCAACTGTGGGATTGGAATCCTGGTATGAATAAACGCTGTGATATCAGTAGTGATCACGATGGCTATAAAGATAGCTTTGATGTAGAACTTATTTATAGTATAAAAACGGGTCATTGGTGGGGCGACGATTTTGCTTATTATGAATATATTAGTGCAGATCCCAGTGGTTACGGGAGACTTAATGGATGTGATGATGGGAGCATATATGAACGCGATAGAGACTGTGAATTATGGTTTAATATATATCAAGAAGATTTCGATAACGATGGTATTCCGTTTTGGACTGAGGTAAATGTCTATGGAACAGATCCTGAGATATGTGATCTAGGTAGAGATGATGATAACGATGGAATCCCAATAGAATGGGAACACAAATGGGGGCATTATGCTTGGTACAAGTGGTATGAGGATACATATGAGCATGCTTGGGTATATGATCCATTTGAATGGGATGATCATGCGAATCTGGATCCAGATCGAGATGGTCTTGATAATGTGGAAGAATATCTTACCTCTCAATGGGGTTCTGATCCGTTCAGAAAAGATCTTTTTGTTGAATTAGGTCAGATGGAAGAAAGCCCAGACGGCCAGAAATGCATCTTACCCGAGGGGTCAAAAGAATTACTTCGAACTGCGTATGATCGGCAAAATATTGTATATCACCTTGACGATGGATGTATGGGTGGTAGTGATGTCATCCCGTTCGATGAGACGTCAAGTCATCAAGAACTCCAATACCTGTATTGGATCTATTTTTTGCATGGTGATGAAAATAACTGGCGGCAAGGCGTTTTTCATTATGGATTGGTGGTATATAACGCAACGTATCCTGGTTTTGTTTTCCGTCCTGATTCATATCAAATATCAAGCAAAGGCATGGAGAAAAAAATATTATTGAATCGCAATGATAAAAAACGAGATATTGTGTATGCTAGTGCATATATGCATGAGTGTGGCCATACATTAGGAATATTTCATAGTAATACTCCAGGATGCGATGATCAAGATGGCAAATATATTTGGCAGAAGAACTGGTGGAAATGGCGACCGTATAAAAGCGTCATGAATTATGGATACATGTATCTCATGGTAGATTATTCAGATGGCTCACGAGGAAAAAACGATTTTGATGATTGGAATAGAATTGATCTAACATATTTTCAAAAATCATGGGGATAACCTTAATTATTTGATAATTAAGGTGCATCATTGGTTTTTCTACTACTTGCAACTTCTCTAAAATATCTGCGACATCCTCTTTTAATATTGGCAAGTTGCTGTTGAGGGATATTATAAGACTGTTGGGTGGCCTCAAGGGCAAAAACCAACCCGTGAACAAAAGCACCAGGATTGTATTCCTTTTCCTTGCTAAGATTGAATATGTCTTCAGTGATTTTCATAGCATCTTCTATTTTATATGGTATAGATTCTGTTTTTTGATCAATTTTCTTTTTATGGGCCATGTTCTTGCATTTCATTCGTCCCTTATATAAATTTGTTTTTGGATCAAAGCCTTTATGCTAATGGATAGATCGTGAGTTTCAAAGATATGTTTTTAAATAAATGGGCGTTATGAACCTGTGAGGAGATGGGAGAATGGGAAAAATACGAGATATATTTGGAATGAATGTGGGATCAGAAGAAGTGGAAGCAGGAACTTATGAAGGAGCACTCAATATAGCTAGAAAGGCATTAAACGATATGGGTTAACTTGCGGATCTGTGATTTGTAAAAACTCATATTCTCCTCAGCTTTTGTTTGATGCCAATGGGTTATCATACCTCAAACTGAACATTTTATATAATTGCTACAAGCTATGAACTATGGTCCTCAAAGATTAATTGACTAGTGAACAAAAAACAGATAGAAAATATTGTCAAATTATAACATGAGGGGGATACTGAGATATGAAAGAAGGTTACTTGCAAACAAAGATTGCTGAACTTAATGATAAGTGTAAACAGATAGATCAGATGATTTCAATCCAAGAATCTAAAATGAGGCGGTTGCGTCAGAGGGTTGGAAATTACAAAGAATTGTTGAACAATCTAAAGGATGTACAAAATGTCAAAGACCAAATTATTGGTCATATAACTGAAGAGAACGAGAGACTTATAAAAAAGCACATTGAAGATTTATCAGATGAGATTCACGGTATTGTTGATGTAGCATTAGATGGCAAAGCACAAACAATCAACGAAGCATTAGCTTACTTAAATAAACGTGAGGGGAAGATAAAGCAGCAAGCAGAAACAATTGTACAGCAAACTAAAGAAATCAACTTTCTTATGGAACATAATAATTTGTTCATGATGAAATTGGTCAACAAAGGTGTTATTTCAGATCAGGATGTTACTGAGATGCAAAGGAGATCTGCTAAAAAAGCTAAAAAGGAATAGTAGAGACACACATGATTTTGAAAGCGACTGGATAACACTTGAAGTCAGTATGCCAAAGAACAAAGCGATAAACATGAGATCATTGTTCTTGATATTCCTGGAAAACCATCTGCGGTTGTTCTCGATAATAAAACATCTATTTGGGCTGTAAAATAATCCGCAGAACTCCTCTCTGTTTCCTTTTAAAGAAAGAATTCCACCCGGTCTATAGTGAACGAAGTGAGCGTTGACCGGTGGTCAAGGGAAAACAAACCGTAAAAACCTGTTTTTTTATAGGATACTGATGGTGGTGCTCCTGCTCTTTTT
>JAUWWG010000138.1 GCA_030616985.1 Thermoplasmatota archaeon | reverse complement strand
GCTAGTTCTGTTCTTTCATCCGTACTCATTTAGTTACCACCTTTGTTTTTACTAAATGAGCTTTTATGCTTTTCATTTTATTATTACCAGTACGGGCAATATTCTTTCTTTTCTTATCGCTTTCTATATTATCACTTAACCCAATTTCTATCTTAATATCTATTTATTATTATATAAATGTTTCCTTACAGTTGTTTCCCTTTTAGTGGAATTCTAATTTGCTTTTCTAATTTATATAAATCAAACTCATCTGTTTTTCAGAGCTTAAAAGAAGCCAATTAGAATCCGTTTCTAATCAGCTTTTTCGATGGGTTTATATATCAGGTGAGCAGATTAGAATTTCACATAGTAAATGATTTAAACATTTTCAGTAGGCTGAGGGACAATAGATGCCCCATAGTCCTTTATACGTGGCTACGCATTGTTCTATTCTTGGAAATATAAGCAAGGATTCTCGTTTTAGCCTCCCTACGTTTTCGTTTTTTACATATTAAATTTCTCTTTCTTATAAAACGATCGCAAGCCGATATTGCCTGTAAATATAATTAATGGTTTAACTGGGTTGATGTCACTGGTATTGAAACTTCTTTTTAACATACTTTTAACTGAAAAGAAGTCCTCGAATATACTTCTGATACCCTGTGAGAGTTCATCTTCTGTCATCTTTTTTGGTTTGAAATTCACATTTCCCTCTCCATATCGTGACCAATCATACGAGGTAATCCTTCCCTCTCTTTCAAGTCGTTCAAATAATCGCGTACCTGGATATGGCGTAACAATACTGAAAGTAGCTTCATTTAACTCCCATTCATATATTGCTTGAAGCGTTCTATTAAAGATATCTAGAGTATCATTATCAAATCCAAACATAAAAAACCCTGTGATCTTCATACCATAGTCTTTTATTTTTCGTATAGCCTTTTCATATTCCTCTACTTTATTTGTACTCTTACCTACAGCGTTAATGTTTTCTTGAGAAATCGATTCAATGCCGACATACCATCTATTGACTCCTGCTTCACTTGCTAATTTCAAAAATTCATCATCACGGCTGAGAACATTTATATTTCCAAAACATTCAAATTTTTTATTAAGTTGTTTCATCTCTCCGAAGAGTGATTTTGTATATCTTGGATTTATAGTCAGAGACGCATCAGCAAAAAATATTGTTTTTGCTTTTATGGAATTCATTTCATCTATGATATTGTTCACTGGTCTTCCTCTGAATAGTGGTCCTTCTATCTTTTGCATTGCGCAGAATTCACAGCCCGTTGGGCATCCTCTCGATGCTTGAATAGCCTCTGAGAACGGGGTATATACTCCGATGTCATGCCTTGCAGGTGGAATATTTTCAGGTTCTACTGGTTTATTCGCCCTATAAAATGGTTTTAGTTTTCCTTTTTCCAGATCTTTTAGAAGCTGAGGCCAAGTTAATTCCGCCTCACCGATAACAACACTATCTGCATGTTGTTTTGCTTCTTCCGGCAATAACGATGCATGATAACCGCCAAAAACAACCTTAACATCTCGTTTTTTAAAAGCATCAGCAATTTCATAGCCTCTTAAAGAGTTATATGCAACACAGGAGATACCTACAAGATCATAATGTTTATCGAAGTTAATTTTTTCAAAACGTTCATCTACAATTTCAACAGTATGTTCTTGCGGGGTAATACCTGCGATTTGTTGAAGGGTCAAACAAGGGATCATAAATCTAGAGAATAAACTTCTCTTAGCATTTGGATATGGCATTGCTAACAGTATTTTCATAGGACTTCTTTGGTGGTTTTTTTAATAAATATGAGTATAAGATATAAATAATTATCGCTGGATTCCGTATATATAGTTTTGGACATAAATCCTTTCACCATCACTTCGATGATCGAAATTAAGTTAACAACGTATGAAAATACTTATGTCAATCACTATAATTTTATCGGATAAAGAATCATATATGTCTTTTTAGTTTTTAAAGAGGGAAAACAACAGGTCTATATACTACTTGAGCGAATTAAAAAGTCCCTGTAGTAAGTGCCAGTTGTGCAAAAAGTAATGGTTCTGTGTAAAAAAGTAACCAACGTGCGTATAAAGTCAATAAGGTTAAAAGTTTCTAAACAATTGCTGGCATTAGCTTGTGCAACGCCAAACAATCTACATCTGATTGCTACCCAGTAAACTCTGCTTTTTATGGGTCATCCTCTGCATCGAAATTTTTAAATATAATAATTATATATATAGTATGTGTTACTTACAGTTTAGGTGGAGTAGACATGAAAGAGAATAGAAAAGGATTAGTAATAGCAATTGTAGTTTTGTTCATTGGAGCTAGTGTTGTACCTATTATCAGTGGAAACAATATAGAACTTAACGAAAAACGTATCATTGAATCCGAAAAACATGTAAAATATCAAGATGACGTTGAAGTCACATTTTATTCATTAGGTTTAAATGAGCAATCAACAAAAGAAATTAAAATGTCTTATGATGAATTTGAAAAACTACTTAGTAAAATGTCTGAATATTCTATCGAGATTGCTTATGATCCTCAATCTGAAGAATCACAGGAATTATACAAGGAAATCATTAGACTTGCTGATGAAAATGCAGGTATATCCACTGAATTACGCCATATTGATTTTAATCCATTATTGAATTCACGGGATACCAAGATTATTCAGTTACCAACTATTCAAAATAGAGCATCAGTATTCTTTTGTAATTTTGTAACAACAGGGACAGGATCACAGTTTCCAGTCATCATATTTCCACGACTTATACCAATTATTCAACTACCTATTCCAAGAGCATTTCTAAGATGGTCAGCCACTGAAGGAATCACATCATGTGGAGGTCTTGTCTCAGGTAGAGGATACATTGCTTATGGTCAACAAAAAGGCTTTGCACTTGGATTCTGGGGTATCGGATTCAGTATTTTCATTCCCCCCATCATGCAATATGGATTCATTGGATATGCACTCTGTGCATCAACTAGTGCAGAATCAATTGAATTATGGCCACCAAACAATTTACCTACAATTTCAAATATTAATCCTCACGATGGAGAGATAAATGTCCCTTTGTCATTATCTGAATTAAGTTTTGAGATTTATGATTTTGATAATGATCTTATGAGTTACACTGTGACGACAACCCCGGATATTGGTTCAGGTAGTGGAAATTTGAAGCTAAGCGGCATTTATAATGTTCCGCTCGATGGTTTAGAAGATTTAACTGAATATTCCTGGCATATCGAAGTTTCAGATGGAAAAGATACAACCAAAGATAACTTCGCTTTTACAACAGAAGCATCAGCACCTATTGTTTCAATTCCATTGCCTGAAGATGGTTCAAGGCATACATCTGTTGACTTGACTCATTTGAGTTTTTCACTAAAGGATTATCAAGGAGATATCATGGATTATACCGTTGAAACATCTCCAGATATAGGATCTGGTGGCGAAACCGGAGTTGAAGACGGAACATACAATATTCCTGTAAATGGTCTTGAATTTGACACTGAATATACCTGGTATGTAAACGTTACCGACGGCACCCAGTGGATGTATAAGGTGTTTCATTTTAAAACAAGAATTGAGCCAGGATCTTGGTGGGATGAAAATTGGATATATAGAAAATATTTAGGAGTCATGGATACTTCTTCTGATTATCAAATGGTGCTACAAGTATGGAAAGAAGATAATTATGATGATCCAGATGCGGGAAGTATTGATTGTGAAGACCATTGTAATGATGACTTTTCTGATATTAGGTTTGTAACATTTGATGGTGTTGAATGTAGTTATTGGATCGAAGAAACAGGAATTGACAGTGGAGATCACTATGCAATCATCTGGGTGAAACTACCACCATCTGGTGATGAACAACTATATCTCTATTACGGAAATCCAGATGCATCTGATGAAAGCAGTGGAGATGATACGTTCATATTCTTTGATGATTTTGAAGGAGACGATTATAATCACGATGTATGGCATACAGAAGGTTCGGAACATACTTGGACGGTTTCGGATAGTACAATGACTATGCAGTCAACTGGAGATCCTGGTGTTGCAGGTGCTTATTTAAAACTAAAACCAGAGGCAAGTATAACTGTCCCTTATGGACATATGTGGTATACCAAACTTAGTTCAAAAAGAGATCCTGATCCTTGGGCGACAATGCCCTATATTGG
>JAUWWG010000023.1 GCA_030616985.1 Thermoplasmatota archaeon | reverse complement strand
CTTGAACAAAATCTTCCATTTCCCCATTTAAAAAGAATGGGGATTCAAAAATAGATTTCAAAGGGGAATGTTGTAACTGTTTTGGATTTTTATGATATAAATATCGAGCGATATGTAGGCAAATAAAAATATCACTATTGGAAGGAAAAAATTTACTGGCCTTTTTTTTTAATTTTTGATATCTATTATGTAAATATAGTGGGAGAATGTTCCAATAGATGTTCCTGACTGCTATATCGTTTTCCACAGATAAGTAACCTTTAAGATAACTCAATGCGGGATTTGATATCGTAGAGTCATATGGTAAATTGCAATGTAAATCAACTTTCATATTGTTCTAAAGTTCAATCATTTTTTATATTAAAAAATTGCCTATCCAATTTTTTTCATGAATTTGTCACAAAATGAAAATATACTAGCTCATATTTTAATTTTGGGAAAACCGTTTTCCCAATTACTATATATATTACCTTTTCAATATCAACATTGGGAAAGAAATATGGAAATTATAAAATTAAGTAATTTTGAAACACCCTTTGAAATAGAGGGTGTAAAAGCCAATATTATGGATCGAAGCGTAAAATTAGCTTGAATTAGTCAAACATATAAGTCTAATAAGGGTAATTAATGGCTAAAGCATATATACTTTATCCATGTATTTTAATGAGTGAAGTTCATAGATCATCTCAAATCCATCACCCCTTTCACAATCATAAGTATTTTGTAGATAAAGCTTCCAGTTTAGCTGATTTATATAGAAAAGCCAGCGATAACAAGATTATTTTATAGCTCTTTAAAATAATTCCGGCAACCAGCGTTCCTTATGACATTTCTCCGGCATCCAATAATTTAATTTCCTGATGGAATTTGGAAATTTGGAATTAAGTTCATCAATAATTTGAGCAAGTTTATCCATGTTTTCAATAATAAGTTCAGGTTCGATATCAGCCCAGCCAATGGCTATGTTTAAACATTGTAAATATGATTTATTTTTTAGATAGTTTACCATAGGTATTAACATTTTATGTTTCTTGAGATATATATCAACTTTAAAATGGCGAAGATTTAACATTGAATAATCCAGGTGTACACGAAAAGCTTTAATTATATCCTTTTTTATCAAATTATTCATTCTATATTTTACATCTTGAGAAGAAGAACCTAGTTTTTCTGCGAGTTTTACTAAAGGTATACGAGCATTAACCGCCATCTCATTTAAGAGCCTGTAATCAGTCTCATCAATTTGAATTTTATCTCTGGTGCATGTTATTCTATGGTGTTCCCTATTAGATTTTCCATGTCCGCCTTGCAATAAATATGATTTTACATAATCGATAGCTTGAATATATAAAGATATTGCTACTTTTGAGAAATAATCCTCATACAGGTCAAGGGTTTTATTCCAAAACCGATAGAATTCATATTGATTATCCACCCAAATGATAAGAGTTAAATCAATTTCTCCCTTATCTGTTGCGACTAGCCATGAATTCTTATAATTAACAAAATGTTGGATGATTTTATTTTTAGTATTCGGGTCAACCATATATTGAAAATTGACATATATTCTCAAAACACTATATCCTAGCTTAAATGTGTCAATGGCCATCCAAAAATTCTTAATTAGTCCCATGTTTCGCATCTTTTTTATCCTGTATGTGACCACCCTTTTTGATAAATTAATCTTTTTTCCAATCTGCGAGTTTGATTGTCTACAATTTAGGTCGAGTTCGTAGAGTATTTTTCTGTCTTTCAAATCTGGTTTTTCCATGTATTTGTCGCAAAATAAAAACATACAACCCCATATTATAGTTTTGGGAAAAATTTTGATTGAAGAGGTTAAAATATAACTAGTATTATGTAAAATATGAGGCGAAATTAACGAAGGTCTCATGAGGTGAAAAAAATGGATGGAATAAACGCAATCGTAAGTGTTTTTTATGCTTTCTCGTACTTTCGATGTTGTCTCCCCCCCAACGCCGGTGAAAACACAAATCATAAACTCAATAAAAAAGGATAGCAATTCCGAAAACAACTGTCGACAGTTTTGAAAAACTTCTTATAAAAATCTCTATAGGATCTCAGTCGATTTATCGCTCAAAGGGATAGAGGAACAGATGAGGGTTTTACTGTCAATTAAACCAAAATACGTTGAGAAAGCAATAACAGGAGAGAAACAATATAATTTTAGAAAAACGATTTTTCGAAATAAAAACGTTAGAGAAGTATATATTTATTCCACACCCCCTACGAAAAAAATTGTAGGTAAATTTGTATATTGGAAACATTATCGAAGATAACCCAGAAGGACTATGAGATGAACTAAAGGAAGTATCTGGCATAAATGAAAAAGAATTTTTTGAATATTTTAAGGATAAGGAAAAAGGGTTTGCAATAGAAATCGAACAACTTGAAGTTTTCGAAAAAGCATTGGATCCTGAAGAGTTTTTTTAATTTTACTCCGCCTCAATCATTCTGTTATTTGGACCGATCTGTACCGGACATGTTTTAACTTGAAAAAAAGATTTTTATCCATATATACAGGAATAGTTTCAGTGACCTCCCAACAGTGTTTATAAAGGAGTATTTCATTATAATTCTGTCAATATAAATCTATAATTATAATACATAACATACTAAGATAATGGCCGCCAAAGTGTTAGAGCACTTTGACAGCCTTGAGGTCGATAAGAATGGTATCAACCCCAGTAGAGAATAAAGAAGAAACTCAATATAAACCTTTTTCTAACATAGCTACAGCATAAACAACAGTCACCTTTTTTAATGAAAATATAGATTCATATTCAACCAATCCTCAAGAATTGGTAGGAGGCATAAATCAAGAATGGAATATATTAGACGATGTAAGCCATAACCATGTCGAACAACTAGATCCCCAGTTGGATGGGGAGGACATGGGTGAACTGGAATATGTAAAACAATTTAATAGATTAAATTGCCCAATTGTAATTGATCCTGAAGATAGTACATTTGAACATATACGACTACATGCCCATTTAAGACAGAGATTAGCAGATTCGACAATTGAGAAAAACCTGGGATATGCACGATTTATGGAAAATCATCCAATGCCCGTAGATTTCCGTAATCCCTGCTATGAAAACTTCATGGGACACATGGATTACAGAGAGGAAGTTGAAAACGCAACACCAAGTGCACTCAAAAACGAATGGAAAGCCATGCTAATGTTTCTAAGGGCATGGGGAATTGAAAAACAATGGAACGGCTATAAATCGCCCTTTTATGCAACCAACCAAGAAATCATACTTCCATACCCTGAGACAGTACACAATTTCTTCCATTACAAATATTCAAACGACAAATATGAAACCAAACTCTATCAATACATCTTCTTCATAGGGTTCTTTTTTGGAGTTAGACCACCAAGCGAACTATGCAATATGACCATTGACAACATCAGAATAAACAAAAACGGAAAAGGAATGATAACGGTAATAGAAGCAAAGAAACATGGACGAAAAAGAACACTTGTACCAGAGAAATACTTGTTAAGTTCAAAGGTCCATAAAAGCCTTAAAAACTGGATGGAACACTGGAGACCACTAGTAGCAGACGAAGATGAAAAAATATTGTTTTTAACGACAGAAGGAAAACCATTCACACCAAGATACATGGGAAAGAAATTCAGAGAACACGGCAAAAAGGTATGGGAACACTACCATCCATATATCATGAGACATTGGTGCGCAACAGCAAGAATGATAGAATGGAACTACAACATTCACAGAGTATCAAATTGGCTAGGCCACAGTAGTATCAACACAACAACAAAATATGTTCATGTTGCACAGGAATACTATGAACAGGATCAAGGGAGTTGGTTGAAACGTGCCCTCAAATCACCACGAAAAAACGTGGGAGAGGAAAGCATAGTTTCAACCCTGAAAATCAACAGAACGCCAAAACCGGCTCTGTTGAACACGTTTTCTCCTGTTGGAGAAAGTGGACTTGTCGGGATTCGAACTTCGTTTATCTCTTGTTAAAAAGTTTAACACAATCATCATAAATACTAGTATATATTGAATTTCGGAATACAAGAAAGATAACTCTTTCTTAGATCCCTCTTATCGATGTGATGGTAGATATCTATTGCATCCCCTCTTATATCTCCTCGTAGCTCTTTTACATACTCCCGTGGCATGCCATTTCTAAGAAGGTGTGTTGTGAACCAGTGTCGAAAATTATGACATGAGAAGTGATCCTCCAACCGATCTGAATTCGGATCGAAGTAGCCGAGTCTTTTAGCCCATCTAACCATGGCATTATAAACGCCGCTTCTTTTTAGTCTTTCTCCAGTTCCACTTGTAAAAAGAGCCTTGGTTTTACTGCCAACTATCTCCTTTCTGATCTGCAGCCATCTCCTTAATACCATTGCACATTCTCCATCAAAAAACACGGTTCTGTTACTCCGTTTTGCAGACGGCTTCAGGGTTATGCTGTTATCACCCCAGTTTATGTCACCCACATCAATGGTAACTAGTTCCTCTCTCCGAATGCCAGTTTTTGCAAAGAGGATTGCAATAGCCTTATCTCTTGCATCCAATATCGAGTTAATCAAAATGGCCATTTCCTCCACACTAATCAACTTTCTTGCTTCTCCAGAGGTAGAGTTTTTTTTGTACCGGCGGAGATACCGTCTTCGAATATCGAGCACTATGTTCTTTTCAACTTTTTGTTCATAAACGAGGTATTCATAGAAGGAGGACAGGGCTGAAAAATTATTCTCAATGGTTTTTTGTGAGAGTTTTTTACTATTCCGGAGGTAGTCAACATATTCTCTCAAAATATTCCTATTGACATCCTGTAAGTTTATGTTTTTTCCATTTAAGAAAATGCTGAAAACCTTTAATGGGGATTTATAGCTGCGCACACTCCCCTCTGTTATTCCTCGAAGCTTGCAGTCCTTCAGGAACTGATCGATGAGTTTTTCATCCTCCAGTTTCACCCCTTCCATTTCCATCCCCTAGGAATTGCTTTTATCAATCCATAAGCTGCAAGGTGTTCTAACTGCTTGTTAATCGCTTTGATAACATCTGAATTTACTGGGTCTATGTCTAAGGCATTGAGTATCTCATCATTTCTTATCCTGTCGCGGTGTCTCAGTAGTTCCACCAGATCTTTCTCGTACTTGCGGACTCCCTCGTGATGAGGTTCAAGAAAAGGCTGTAAGCGGAATGTCCTGAGTTCTGATTCAAGGTTGTCAACAGCCTTGTCCAACATTCGGTTTTGCTTCCTAAAATCTTTATTCTCATCCTCTAGTCGTTTTATCTTTTCAAGAAGTTCCACCCTGGGGGTATGTTTGTTTTCCTGCCGCAGAGAATTTTCTACATGCTCTGTAACAAACTTGGAGATAGAGACTCCTTCTTTATTCGCTGTTTTTTTCCATCGTTGTGCTGTTTCAAGTGAGGGTAAATAAACATAGATCGCACGTTGTTTTACAGTCTCCGTCTTGCTTGGTTTTAGTTGTTTTTTCCGTTCCACCATGAGATTATGTATATCTTATAACTATTAATATTTTACTAGTAAAATAACGCCGAGGAGGAGATTTGAACTCCTGAGAGGCAATGCCTCACGAGATTTCCAGTCTCGCGCCGTTCCAGGCTGGGCCACCTCGGCAAAAAGCAAATACAGGGAATAAGCCTTTCCTTTAAGACTTTTTCCAGATGGAAGGATATGTTCCCTTATTCATCAAAACCCTTTCAATATTGGCACACATCCCTGTATCTTTTTGAATTATATCTTCTGTAGATAGCAAAGCGTTCACTAATGCAACACCTTCTCCCTTCAAAGTTAAAACAGCAATCATGTCTCCTTTCTTAATGTCTGTATCAATCTCCACTACTCCAGGTATTGCCAGACTTGCCCCATGACAAAGCGCATCTGCGGCGGAATTACGGATAACAATCTTTGGAAGATGATCCAATAAACGTTCCATTGGAAGAATCTTTGAACGAAACTCTTTCTCATCCTCCTCTTCTTTCCAAAAAACATAGGCGTCCTTTACATCATGTAGTATCACCGAATCCTCTTCTCTCAGATTTCCAACCCTTGTACGTCTAAGTTCTGCAAGATTGGCACCACATCTTAGTTTTCTACCGATATCCACACATAATGTTCTCACGTAAGTACCTGCTTCACAACCAACGCGAAACAACACTTCCCTATCTTTAATTTGAATGACTTCCAGGTAGTAGATACGTCGTTTCCTTCTTACTCTTTTAACTGCAGATCTGACTGGAGGAATTTGGGATATGTCTCCAACGAAGCTATTACAAACATCTAAGATTTTGTTCTTATCGACACTTTTATGAAGCTTCATCACCCCAATATATTCCTTGCCTGCAGATAGAAGAACCTGCAGAGCCCGTGTGGCATCACCAATGGCGATAGGCAAAATTCCCGTTGCATTGGGATCCAGTGTACCTCCATGGCCAACCTTGTCGACTTCAAGCATCTCTTTCAACCAAGCATCAACCTGATGAGAAGTTGGGCCGCTAGGTTTATCGAGGTTAATCATACTACAACTAAGCAATTCTTTTACACTGCGTTCATCTGGTGATTTTCCATAATTTGGATTAGTTTTAGCCTGGACTTTTATAAGGCGTTTACGCTTCTTATCCGAAGGTAAAACATGCTTTTTATCTGCCATTTCAATTCAACAGAATAAAAACCACATATAAAAAGTATTTATCTCTTGATTTTTTGAGTGATAAGATCTACTATCTCATCAGGTGTCTTATCTGCGGAATTAATAACCAGGTCATATATGGAGGTATCTTTAAGATCAATGTTGTAATACTTTTTATAACGCAAAGCCTCGCTTTTCTCCCTATTCAACATCTCTTGTTTTCTTTTCTCTACATCGCCGCTCTCACGGTTTACAATGCGCCTGGCTCTTGTTTCTATATCTGCATCCAATATCACTTTCAGGGCAGGTATATTATTTCGATATGCAATCCATCCAGCAATTCTCCCCTCAACAATGACATTTCCATTCCGCAGGATTTCTAGCTGATAATCATCCAGCTCTTTATCAACCTCTTTGCGCGTCTCACAATAACTGCCAAATTCTTCTAGAGACATGTTATATTTCTTTGCAGTCTTTCGAAAAATATCTCCAGAATAAACATATTTCAATCCAATTTTTTCACTCAAAAGCCTCCCGACAGTACTTTTGCCGCTGCCTGGAGTTCCACTTATTGTGATTGCTATCATGAATCCAATTATTTCAAAGAAGGCATTATTTTTCCTTTAGTCTCCTTCCACCAGTCTGACCAGCTAATCCATTTTAGTCCCTGTCTTATTATTTGCCCTACTACCATGGAAAACATCATGTAGATCCACAGCCATGATTGCATTAGGAAAGGTTTATAATAAAGTAACACCCCGTTTGCCCAGGGAGTCGTAAAGTAATAGTAAGACAAACCTCCAAGAAAATATCGAAGCCACATAAATATTGGTACAATGAATATAAACAAAAAGATCATGGGTTTCATCATTCCACTCTGCGCGTCCGTCTGTTTTTTCATGATCTCGGGTTGCATCTTCATAAGCTTGTTCACTCTGTTTGTGTTACCTTCCTTACGTGCAGCTGTTACTTTCTTTTGGAAAGCCCTAGACATTTCTTGCATCTCGCCCATTTTTTTCCAATCTGCAAAAAGATTATTGAAAAATGAAGAGAGCGAGACGACTAGTATGCCAGCAAGAATTATAGTTAGAACAGGACAACTACCTCCAAATCCGATTAAAGGATAAAATACAGAATCAAGAGTTACAGCAATTAATGTACTCATGTTCGGGTCGGCAAAAATAAACATCATTACGAACATAACTAGCATCATCGTCAGAAGTTGACTTCCCTGTGCTGCTTTGTCATCCATCCTTCTCATTTTATATCCTCCTACTTCAATACTGGTGCTACATCCTTTACAGCATCCTCTATAGCATTATCGTGGTTAAATACTATCTTGACTGTTGCACCTGAAAGTGTTGCATATGTCATGGCAGCTGCTCTATTCATCTGTTGATGTTCCGCAATTTTTTCTTTGGAGTCAGGATCCCTATTACGGGTTATATCTTTTGATCTTCTGTTGTAGATTTCTTCAGGGTCTGCTTCAACTACGACGATTGCAGTAGGATTAAGTTTTTTGATTACCCATTCGGGTAGTCCAGGCATGTAACCCTTGGGGGTTTTTACCGTGCAATGCGTATCAACGATGACGTTATCTATCTTTGCAACTTTTTCTGCTGTTTTTATCTGAAGTTCTTTTTGCTGCTCTAATGTTAGTTTTCTCATCTCGTCCCTATCTTTTACTAGATTCATCTCTATTGCTATGTCTGCCATGACTGTTCCAAAGGTGACAAACTGTATATCTATTCCTTCTGCAGCCTCTTTCATAACTGTGGTTTTCCCGACGCCAGGTATACCGGTAACTACAATAACTCCCATTGTACCCTCACCTATGTTCTTTATTCATTACCAAAGAATCCTCTCAGTACTGGATGCATTTCCATTGCCTGTTCCTTGGCAATATCCTCATACATACGGATCATTATACCAACAGTAAGAAGCACTCCTGTACCACTGGCATTACCTACGGTTCCTATTAAATCCGCGAATCCTGCAAGTGCACCTACAGCGGCACCACCTATTACTGTTACAACCGGTATATATCTTTCCAATACCTTTTTGAGAACCCGCGGGTCCCTTCTAAATCCAGGTATTTGCATGCCAGAGCCCTGGATTTGTTTTGCCACGTCTGCTGCCCCCATATTTGTTGTTTCAATCCAGAATTTTGCAAAAAGTATAGATCCAAAGATCATTACCGTTAGATAAATTATGATTTTAATGGCAAATTGCCACGCGGCATGTCCACCATATCCTCCGCCCATTATTGGCATGAGCCAATTGTTAATCCCGCCTGGGCTGGAGAGATACCATGCTCCACCGGCTAACGGTTGGGTACTGATTGCCATATCGTACTTACCGAGCCACCATTGGTGGCCCAATAATGGCAATTTAGAGTTATATAAAAGCATTGCAAACATGTTTATATTTGCAAGGAGGGCAGCCATAAGAATGACGGGAATGTTTGATGCATAGATAAGTCTAATTGGGTATCTTCCACGTGCGCCTCTAACCTTACCATGGGCAAGAGGTAGTTCTATACGGGAGGATTCTGCATAGACGACAATGAAGAATATAACTATTGTACCAATCAACGGTATTATGGCATTCTGATAACCAATGCTTGGAGCCCCTATAAACATTGTTTGATATCCCCAACTCATCATATCTCCAAGTGACATGCTTGTGGCCATGTAATACGTGCCAGGTATAACACCAGCTGGAGGGTTAGACAGGCTTATTACACCACTTTGCACAGGCAACCAGTTAAACAACCCAGTAAATATTGCTTGTGATACACCTGCAGCAATGAACAAGGATATGCCAGAACCAATACCCCATTTTGAGATCAGTTCGTCCATGAAAAATACGAGCAATGCTCCCATAATAAGTTGAAGAACGATGATGAGATTAGCCATTTCAGGACCTACCATTCCTACCATTCCTCCACTAGGCTGTAAATATCCGAATATCTGTGGTACGGCCTCCACAATAATCATTACAATGACAAGTATTTTCTGAGTCCCCTGGTAAATTGCTTTATCTTCTTTCTTGGTAAGATCAAGATTTATAATTTTAGCGCCAACAAACAACTGTAAAATAATGGATGCAGTAACAATTGGACCAATACCCAGATGCATGATTGATCCAGAGGCTCCTGCCATAATGAAACGATACTGTTCGAATAAATCAATCACATCGCCTTTAAGCCCGAAAATCATGACATTTGTTAAAATGAAATAGATTACCAGGCACAGTATCGTCCAGAAGATCTTTGTTCTAAAGTTTACATGCCCTTCAGGTTTAGAGACCGCAGGCCACCTTTCTATTATTGGTTTCAAAGCATATAAACGACTTTTCTTTTCTTCTGCCATTGTCCACCCAATCAATCTATTCTGATATTATTGCTTCACCGTCTTTTTCTTTAATTTTTTCTATAGCCTTTTCTGATGCTCTGTTAACCTTAATTTTTAAACTGCTGTTTATCTTTCCACCGCCAAGTAATTTATCAAAACCCTCTTTGGTGAGATCTATGTTTTTCTTGCCTGGGAATTTTTCTTCCAGTTGACCAACATTTATGGTTTTATCTCTCCTTATAATGCTCTGAGGCCTTTTGAAACCATGTCGCCCAAAATGATCTGGCATGTTCTTCAGCATATACATGATTCTATGTTTACGTAATCCGGCGTTTCCTCTACCGCCTCTTAGCCCGGCTCCTCTACCGCCTTTTTTGCCTCTGCCATGGGTCATTGATCCTCTGAATTTCTTTGTTTTTTTACGCGTCAATTTAATCACTTTCCGAGTTTTTCTTTTAACTGTAGGTCGAAAGCAGATAACATAACATATTATTATACTTTCGGATGGTTTATAGGGGAACTATGTTCTATTTTTATAAGCCAAGGTTGATATGTTTCTTGTCATCCAGGATTCATTCTTCATTTTTAAAAGCAACTATTTTGAAAACTATTTCTTTTTAGTCAATAAATATTTCCTATTTTTATCAAAATCTATAAAGAGATCTGCAACTTCTTTTAGCCTGTGGGATGTGGTCTTACCAAAGGCTAGCACCTCTGTTCTGCATCCTAAACTCTTGGCATGTTCTAACAAATCAGAAAAATCCCCGTCTCCACTTATCAGTACAATTGTATCTAGTTTAGGTGCCAATCTCATTACATCCATCGCGATTCCTACGTCCCAATCTCCCTTTTTAGCTCCTCCATAGAAAACTTGAAGATCCTTTGATTTTACTTCAAAACCCATTTCTTCTAAAGCATCATAAAATGTGTTCTCATCTTTAACATCGGCCTTTATGACATATGCTATAGCTCTAATGAGCTTTCTACCTGATGTGGCATCTCTTAATATCGTTCTGAAATTAGCTTTACTGTTATAAAGATGCTTTGCAGAATAGTACATGTTCTGTACATCTACAAATACACCAATCCTCTGATCCTTATGTCCTGATTTTGTCATATTTTCAACTCTATGGATTCTAATTCCCGATAAAAGAATCCTGTTAATTATATTTTGCCAATTCTTTTGCTTTTCTGAACGACTAGGCAAATTATATGCCTGTGACAATTCTCAAAAGTGTAACATCATAGTTTACAATCTTTTTTTCATGGAACTCATACATCCATTTTATCGGAAAAACATAGTTTTTTGAATAGTTTACCGTGCCACCTAGGGATGAAATCAACTTGATTATAAAAGGAATCGTTTTTACTAGATGGATAGAATACACTATCGGGGCAATCTCAAATCCCTTCTCAATAAATTTTCTGTCTGCCTTTTGATTACTTTTTTGAGCACCAAACGGTGGATTCATGATGACGGTGTCGCATTTGATTTCTAAGTCCCTTACATCTTGAACTAGAAATGTTATTTCAAGATTGTTTTTTTTCGCATACCGTCTAGCAGTCTTTACAGCCTCCTCGTTAATATCTGTACCAATGACTTTTTCAGCTCCTGTTAGGGCTGCCCCCGTTGAAAAGATTCCTGTACCACATCCCAAGTCAATAACTGTTTTATTTTCTATATCTCCAAATTGATGTGCAGTAAAAATAATATCTGCTGCTATGCCGGCTGGAGTCAGATACTGTTCAAAGTGGGGAACCGGTTTTTCAAACGATGGAACCTTTTGCAGCAGTATTTCCAATTCTTTTTTTTTCATGCTTGATCAAAAATTGAATTTTCCTTAATAGTATTTTTTTATCGGGGTAATAAGCTATTATTTACTCTTGTAAGATCTGATTATTTTTTCCAGATTTGAGCGTGAAATAAAAAGCCGTTCCCATTCCCTTTCCTGGGCTTTCTACCCATATCTTACCGCCATGTTTCTCAACAATGCGTTTGCAGATGGCAAGACCAAGTCCACTCGAATCAAGATCGTGTCTTGAAATATCGGCTTTATAGAATTCATCAAAGACGTGAATAATCCGTTCCTGCTTTATACCTATACCTGTATCCTTTACAGATATAGTGACAAAATCCCCCTCTTCTTTCGCATCAATTGTGATTTCTCCTCCACTGTCCGGTGTGTATTTAATGGAGTTTGTAATAAGATTATTGAGGAGCTCCCCAAATCTTAATCTATCCGCTTTAACAAAGATTTTTTCACCTATCTTGTTCTCTATGCTGATATTGTTTTCATCAAGGAAGACTTGGCTATTTTCGATAATGGTATTAATCTCTGATAGGAGATTTGTATCTTCGACGACTATTTCTATTTTAGTTGAATTGAGCCTCGCAAGATCAACGGTTTTATCGACTAGATCCTTTATGAAATAGACATTTCGATTGATTATCTCCATTAAATCCCTAGATTTAACATCTTTTAATCGCTCATTAACAATTGGCATTAAGATCATGATTGGTGTTAACGGTGTTTTTAAATCATGACTAAGCTGATTTATGAACTCGTCCTTCTGCTTAATAAGTTTTTCGATTTCGGAGGTTCTTTCCTGGATTTTTCTTTCAAGGCCCCTATTGATTGTAAAAAGCAATTCATGAGCATCCTTCAGCTCGTTTAAAGCCATGCGTTTACTAGTAGTATCACTTATAATTAGCTGTGCACCTATTATTTTTCCATTCCTTTTAAGCAAGCCAATATGCCCTTCTGCCCATCCAGATATTCCGTTTTTACGTTTAAACTGAAATTCGAGTGGCCGAGGCGTTTTCCCCATTTTAAGAGAGTCCACTACTTCCAAATATTTTGGCATATCTCCTTCCTGCAAGGGTCCCACTTCTGAGAGATGCCTACCAATATATTCATCCTTCGGGAGTTCAATCATTTTCAGTGCAGCAGCATTGCAAGATGTGATTATGCCTTTCAGATCCACAGTTATTGTGGCATCAGGCGCCATTTCAACCAAATTTCTGTATTTCCCTTCAGAAGTTCTCAACTTTTCCTCTGCATTCTTCCGGTTGGTAATATCACGGGCTATGCCGCAGAGACCTATGACTTTGCCCGTGTTGTCGTGCATTGGGACTTTAATGGCATGGAATGTGTGGAATATCCCATTAATTGGTTTAGTATGTTCTTCTTCAATAGTCTCTCCATTTAGAACACGGTGGTCAACATCTTTGACATGCTTTCCAGATTTCGCTCCAAATAGTTCATCGTCGGTTTTGCCAATTAGATCGGATGTAGGAATTCCAAACAGTTTTTCCATTGATGGGTTTACTAGAATATATCGCAACTCCAGATCTTTGATGAAGATTGAATCTTTCGCCGTCTCAAAAACTGCGCGAAACCGTTCTTTGTTTTCCTGCGTCTTATCAACTGTCTTTTTCCAATCAGTAATATCCTGCAGGTTTTCTATTGCGCCTGTGACATTCCCTTTGGCGTTTCTCAATGGCGCTGCGGTAAAGAAAAACCACTTTCCATCATCACCCAGATGAGGGAAAAATTCTTCACCTTCATAAGCACCTTCGACAAGAGATGATTTGTGATATTTATTGGAGTGATAGGTAATAATATCATTCTCTGATCTATTATCTACCAAAAGATCTGCAAGGATTGGACGTTCATTTGAATAAAATGCTTTCCATTGTTTTTTGGTCCCTACCATCTCCTCTGCAGAAAGGCCTGTGATTCTTTCTAAAGCTTTGTTCCAGTGTGTAATAATGTGTTTGTCATCAATTACAAGGGTTGGTATGGGATTTTTATCGACTATTTTAGAAATCTTTTCATCTTCCTCCTTCAGCTCTTTCATCTCTCCTTGTTTTTCCGCTCCCCTCAATTCTTTCACGATGTCGGGTTCGCTATTCATTGAACCCACCATCTATAAAATGGACCATTCGATAATCTCCCACTACTTAGAATGGCAGTAGTTTTCGTAGTAGTAGGAGATGTTAATCTATTGTGCATTTATTATCCCATCCAATATTCCATCGTTGATAATCCTTTCTTAATATAAAAACATTAATGAAAAAAATTCAGGATTTTTCAGGCAATCTTTTTTACAATCCAGGTAAATCTGTTTCTGTGCCTTAACTACCAACCCACCGAATATTTCTTTACTAAATACTCAATATATTTTTTTTCCTCATCTGATTTCGGTTCCATCATCTTTCGTCTCCCCTAAAAGTACAATTATTGTATTCTCTCTTCATTTAAAAACATACGTCTGCCATTGTATCATGTGAAAGTAAAATGTTTTATTTCGCTATGTTGTGCTGGTTTCATCCCGTTAAAAGATTCATTACTCTTGTATGATTCTGTGTTTTATCAAGAATAAATGCTAAATAAAATCAATAACGGCTACTACCTTGAAATGGAAAACATATGGCCACTATCGAGCACAAGTTTTATCTGCTAAAATTTGTTTCAGTGCTTCCTATTACGACACATTGGGCTTGTAGATCAGCTCGGAAGATCGCCTCCTTGGCATGGAGGAGGCCTCGGGTTCAAATCCCGACAAGTCCATATTTCTGCACTGGGGTGATTTCACTCGAAACGTAGGTTTTTTTGAGTTTTCATTTTAGATTCAGCGGCTAAAACATCCAAAAATGTTAATATGATAAAGAGAATATTTGGATTGGAATGGGTAAAATTCATATCGTCGCTTACATAGTCTATTTGACAGTAATGATTTTATTGATTTATCAGTCATTGTCTTATGAAATTGAAGCCTTTTTGGGTCTTCTTGGGCTTTTAATCGGTACTTCCATGGTGTTATTATTTATGTCATTCTATATGCCTCGAAAGAAAAAATAACTGTTTTATCTGTCTTACTTGAAAAATACAAAACATTGTGTCAGGTATTTTAAAATAACATGTTTGTCTTTATTCATGTTGTTTGAATGGAGGATTGATATTTTCCCATTTTATTGTGTATTTGCAAACACAAGCATTCATGTATAAATATATTTTAATGTGCAAATTAAAATAAATATACTAATATTAATAATATACAAAACTCTTATATATGCGAAGCTCTGTTGTATTGTTACAAAAGGCAGATGACATGATGAGAACCAAAGTGGTAAATGACTCCACTGATTTAGTACCTTTAGTACGGGCGTTTGATAACAAAACAAAGAAGGACGTTTTTAGGGAGGTTATGTCTGAATGGAAACCCCTAAGCGAAATAAAGGAGAAATACGGCGAAATCGGGATAGACGCTCTTGAGCTTTTTGATAAAATGAAACTCGTGGAAACCAAATGGACCACGCCTGAGGAAGGCATTGATGGTAAACCTCAGAAAAAATACCGCTCCTATTATTCTGCATTTAATATCAATATTTCTTGTCCTGTAAGCGAGATAAGCGAGATTTTTACCATAGCGTCTTTGAATCTAGGTGATTTTGAAAAATTAGAAAGTGAAATCTACGATTTTCTAGGTGAGGGCGGTAAATTTGGCAATATGGTAGCAGAAAATTTCGGTCTTACTAATCTCTCTATGAAAGGCATAGTAAAAAGATCAAATAAGTTTTGTTATAAAGGCTTGAAATTGTGTAGAAAAGACTGATTTTTTGTATTGATTTTTACGAAGATTGTTTTAAGGTAAATTTGTATTACTATTTTGGTATGGTGTATGAGATAATTCTTCAGGCTCTTTGGATTATACTCCCTGCGTATGTTGCCAATGCAAGCGCACTTCTTGTTGGAGGGGGAACACCTATTGATTTTGGTAAAACTTGTAAGGATGAAAAAAGAGTTCTAGGTGATGGTAAAACTTGGCGAGGCTTGTTTGCTGGTGCTTTTGTTGGGATGACTGCAGGTTTCGGACTATCCGTCGCGGCAAAGTACATTGCGCCAACCGAATATAATTTTTTACAGTTTGAAAATCTTGATTTTGAAGGTTTTCCTTTGATGATTCCGATAGTTTTTTCACTATGTTTTGGGGCGTTGTGCGGCGATATTATTGAAAGCTTCTTTAAGCGACGGGTTGGAAAAGATCGTGGCGAGAATTGGATTATTTTCGATCAACTTGATTTCATAGCAGGAACCTTGATTTTCAGTTTTTTGATGAGTTGCTTACTACAAATTTCTGGTCTCACGACAGATAACTGGTTCATGGAGACTCTTTTCCCATGGCATGTATTAGCCCTAATTATTATAACGCCATTTTTCCATCTTTTTGCAAATTTTGTTCACAAAAAGACAAAATCTTAGTAACTCTGGGCAAATAAGATATATAAGAAATGCGTTTAATTTTTGTTTAACGGTAGCGATAATTCTCCGGCTATTTAGAGTAGGTGTTTTAGATGAAAAAAGAGTCCGATTTCTCTGATGAAAAAAAGCAAAGAATTAAAGAAGACGATACGTCGATGAATGAAGAATTACAGGAATGGTTAAAAGAAACAAGAGATGAGATTAAGGAGATTACAAAGGTGGAGAAAACATCTAAAAAAGATGAAAAGAAACCCACCGGTACATGTCAGATATGTGGTGAAAATAAGGCAAAATCTGTCTGTTTAAAATGTGGCAGGTCAGTTTGCCCTTCATGCTATTTTAATATTCTTGGTATTTGTAAAAAATGTGTACCTGAAGAATATGTGGAAAAATGGGAGAAAAGAAAACCTGATTGGGAGAAGATTCTTGGTGTTGAATGGGTAGATTAACTACTTTTTTCTCTTTTTATTCTCTCTCCTTCTAAATACAATGCCTTCATCGATCGTGCCGTTCTCCAAGATGAAGGATATATGGGAACCCCTGCTGATTTAAGTTCCATCACTAGATCTTCAAATTCTTTCCCACCAACCCAGGTTGCTAGAATTGGCTTTTTATATTCTTCATGGAGTTTTCTCTCACGTACCATCTTGAGTATTGCTGCTGTGAATTCCCTGGGTCGTGCGTACCCACCATGTACTGATGCAACAATTATTCCATCGATGTTTGGATCTTCTAATAATGCACGAGTCGCTGCTTCATATCTATAGAAACCAGCGTCTGCTACGAGATCAACTGGATTGTTTGGTTTGACAAGATCCGGTAATATTTTGTCTACTATTTTGTACGTCTTTGTCGAAAGTTTTGGTACGGTAAGACCATTTTCCTCACAAGCATCTGTAAGAAGAATGCCAAGCCCCCCTCCATTTGTTATTATTCCTATGCGATTGCCTTGTGCTGGGGGTTGGCCTGAAACCGCTCGTGCCATGTCAAATAATTCTATTATATCTCGACAGCGAATTCCGCCAGCCTGCTTAATTGCAGCATCGTATATTTTATCACTGCCTGCCATGGATCCTGTGTGGGATGCGGTTGCTCGGGCTCCTGCTTCGCTTCTTCCTGCTTTTACTACAAGAACTGGTTTATTACAGGCTTTTATGCTATTCATGAAAGCTCGCCCATCTTTAACCCCCTCAATATATAATCCTATGACATTTGTATCTGGATCTTGACTGAAGTAGTCTATTAAATCATCATCATCAATGTCCAGTTTATTACCAACCCCAATTATTTTTGAAATTCCTACAAATTCATTGTTAGCCAAGTAAATCATACCTATTCCAAGGGCGCCACTTTGACTGATTAGTGATAGATTTCCTTTTCTTGGATTTCCAAAGACAAAGGACGCGTCTAAACTATCTGATGCGTTTTTGTATCCCATGGTATTTGGTCCAAGTACTCGCATTTTTGAGTTCTCTACGATTTGTTTAACTTTGTCTTCCAGTTCATGATTTCCCGCTTCGCTAAATCCAGAAGATATGATGATAACATTTTCCACATTTTTCTCTGCGCACTCATGCATTATCTGTGGAACTATTTTTGCCGGAACTGAAACAAGCACAAGATCAATTTTATCTGGTACATCTGCAAGTTTTTTGTAGCATTTTATTCCCAGTATTTCTTTTTCTTTTGGGTTAATTGGATATATCTCGCATTCATAATCGGAAATGAGAATATTTTTTAATGCGGCATGCCCAATTTTAGTAGTATTTTTTGAAGCCCCGATTACTGCAATACTTTTTGGTTTGAAAAATTTATCAAGTTTTTGCTTCATGGTTTATCATGCTCTTTGGATATTTTGCAATTCATAGTCTAGGTCCAATCAAGAATTAATTACTTAAAGGCTTAGTTTTGGCGGAGATTTTTCTTTTAGTTATCTTTTTTAGAATTTTGTCAATATATGGATCCCATTCTTTTCAGAATGCATCAATAGCATTTTAGTAGATAGATCGTAAATAATTGAATTTTTCTTCGAAGATTTCCGCCTGTTTTTGTATAATAATCTCTGCCTCGTTTATGTCCATGTCTTTTGCTTCGGTTGCATAGCTTGCAAACCGCCCTATCCACAGTGTTTTCAACGAATTAAGAAGATCATATTTATCTTGATCGTTTTCAGCTTTTTTATAAGCGGCGGCAAAATTATACACGATTTCGGTCCATATCTCAGAATCAAGGCTACCACCATTTACAACAATTTTATCCAGATCAACTATGATATCATCTGGAAGTACGCGTCTCATTTTTTCTTTGGAATGTGTGAACTCATCTATGAAAGATTTCTTTAAGCTGTTAATATCTATTTTTACAGGTATTGGTTTCTGGCTGAAGCATTCTCTATAAAACATCTTTTGTTTATTAAAAGATCTACCTTTCCAATAATCCTCATAATGTTTTGCAAGATCGAACATACTTCCAGTTACTTTTCTAAACATTGGAATTAAAAATTTCTCAGGTTCAAGGTATCTTGTAGTAGATTCGTGGATTTTTAGGGAATACAAACCTTCCTTTACTTTCATTCCCTCTGCCGCAGCAACAGTTACAATAAAAATATCAACTCCAAAATCTGGAGGGAACAAAGGATGTTCTCGCAAAACCTCATACAGATTTTTTGATAACGCAAACTCACCTGCGATGGGCTGTCTTATGTCAATGCCATATAATGCTCGGGTAAAGGGATAGACTAAATTCTTTGTTATAACGCCATCGTTTTTATCCCTTATATAATATGGAACAGTTAAGTCAGATCGCCCATATATTATTGGATTGGAGATTGTTTGTATCCAGCCTGGTTTTATACTAAGTAAATCACCATCCATCAATACAACACATTTCGCTCCGATCTCATGGGCAACTTCCAAAATTGTCATTACACCAGCACCTTTCCCTCCGCCCGCGATATCACTTGTAACTATTTTCTCTATGCTATTATATGGTTGAAAGAGGTCTATCACTTCAGAAGTTTTATCTGCGGATCCTCCTTCAGCTATAACTATGACCTTCTTGTAATCGGGGAAGTATCTGTATAACCCTTCATTAATTACATTCAATACATTTAAAACAGTAGTTTCAACGTCTTTACATAGTACACCTACTATTATTTCAACAGGTTTTAGTTCCTTGCATTTTTCAATTATATCTTGTTTTAAACTTAGATTTCTATTCCATTCTTGATTCATGTTTATCAGTCTCTCTTATTTTTATCAAACAATCTTATAGGATGTTCTACGACTTCCATTTTTGATTTTTCTTTATGCTGTATTATTTGAGCCTTGGCATACTCCTTAATATTTATAAGCCTAATTGTTTTTCTAACAATTTTTTTCTTGAGTTATATCTGATAAACTCTTTGCTTCAAAAGTGAGACTTTTCAAACGAGACATCTCATCCTATGTTTTATGTGATAAAATTAAACGGTTTAAATCTTTTGTTCTTTGCTTCATGGGTTGCTGATTTGTCAAAAAGTCAGGGGGGATAATTTATTACAAAGACGCCTTTATGTAAAATAGATGATATTTTTAACTAAAAACTAGATTATGGGACTTCTGTATAAACAAATGGAAAAGGAAATGAGGAACAAAGCATGAAAAAGATTAAGATATTGTATATCACCCCATTACGTGGAGGCATTGGTCATTGGAGTAGCTGCTTAATAGAAGAGCTAGATAAACTTGCTGATATAACCATAGTCACTTTCAAAAGGAAACGAAAGGAAGATGATACAAAACCGTTTACTAGGATTGACGATGATTTTATTTTAAAGACCATTAGCCCCGAAAGACCGCATCATATCATAGAATATAATAACAAGAACTCTTTAGAAGAACTTGTTGAGTTCACAGATGAAATAAAACCCGATTGTGTCTATTTTGTCATGTGGGCTGGACGGCAAATACTCTGGTTTTTAAAAGAATACTCAAAAATATTGAATAAGAAAAACATCCCTATTGTGTATACATTGCATGATCCATATCCTCAGATACTTCGGGGCGGTGACACACAACTTTTTACCGATGCGTATACGTATGCAGATCATCTCGTCGTCTTAACAGAGGATGCCTTATCTGATCTAAGGAATGTAGGTCTTACTATTCCAGTTAGTGTTATTCCTCACGGGAACTATCATGCAATGAATGGAAATATGGTTGATGATAAAGAGGCACGAGCGATTGTAAGTAAACATCTTTCCATTCAGATAAGGGACACAACACACGTAGTCTTATTTTTTGGATATATACGGGATTATAAAGGATTGATATATCTCATTCGAGCAGCTCCTTATATATTAGAGGAACATCCTGAGGCATTGTTCATAGCAGCTGGTTCCCTTGAGTTAGCAGAAAACCCGTCTAAGTACATGAGCGAGATACAAAAACTAGGCTTAGAAAACAGATTTCATTTGTACGGGGAGTTTGTAAAAGACTACAATCTTGTTGAATCGTTATACAAGGCTGCTGATATAATTGTTTATCCCTATGTGGGTATCAGCCAGAGTGGAGCAATGTTCACAGCATTAGGAATGAAACGACCAGTTATTATCAGCAAGCTCGGCTCCTTTATACAAAGATTGGAGAAACAAGGCGTAATATTAACCTCTGAGCCAAAAGATCCAAAATCCATAGCGGAAAAGACCCTATACCTTCTAAATCATGGAGAAGAGAGGAAGGAATTGGCAGAAAGGGCATACCATATTCTAGAAAGAGAATACAACTGGAAAAAAATTGCAGATGATTATATCACAATATTCAAGAAGGTGAAAACACAAACATAATGGAGTTCCCCTCTTTACTTTTCTCAAGTTTCATTATCTGCAATTACAATATCTAATAGTTGCTCTCTTATTTTTTTACGTGCAGAGATCGTTCGCAACCAGTCAGGTATCCGCGTGCCAACTGGTTTTCTCATATATTTAAGTCCAGCTTCCATAACTTGCTGGCTGAATTTTTCTACCATGGTTTCTTCCAAATGCCTATCATATTTTAAACTATTGTAATGGGCATCGGCATGATATTGCCTAATACAATCTTGTGCATTTCTTTGGTATAAAACTCTCAGGGATATAAGAAACTCCTTGGAAATCTGTATGTGATCCTCCTCGATTAAAACCCTAAGCAATGTTTTTAAAATATCACTAGTCATCTTTGTAAGGCCTTTCTCTTCGTTACCAATTCTCTGGTGTTTGTGTTCATAGAAACCTAGATCAGTTTGGCAAATTCTCTTATGGGTTACATTTCTATACATTTCGGCCATTATACCGATTTCAAGACCCCAGTCACCAGGGAGATCAACATCTAGAGCTAGGTCGCTGGTCAGGGCAAATTCTCCGGAAATCGGATACCGGAAAGAACGTAAAAATCGAACAAAATCTGGTTCAGATCCTATTTCATAAATAAGTGATCTCAGAAGGGGATGAAGAAAAAGTCTGAATACACGACCATACATGATATTCTTCTCAAGATTTACCCTGGCGTAGAAACCCTTATTGAATTTAAAATCAAGTTCAGGTTCTATGAGTGGATATACCAGTTTTGCAGGTATCACTTCGGAATAACTTCGAATATCTGCGTCATGAAGTGCAATTGCATATGATCTAAGACTTGCTATACCAATAGCAAGCCAGACGTCTCTGCCTTTCCCTTTATATTTTAAAAGATTCAATCCATCATTTTTCAATTCATTCAATAATTTTTCTATCTTGGGTCCGTCACACCACATAATCAGTTTAGGTATTTTTAAATCTGAGAAAAATCTCTTAACTTGCTTGAACTCCTTTTCATTTTTTGCAGCCAATGGAATGACGATTTCTTTCACGTAATTACATTTGTTTAACTGCCTGGAAATATTACCCAATGCATCATTTTTAATCTCACTATATAACATTGGCATAATAATGGAAATAGGTCTTTCAGCAGCTGCGTCACTCACGCTTTTTATAAGGTTTTTTTTGTCTATGCACAACTCATGAAGCGTGGTTATCTCTTCCTGTTTTATATCCATAATATCACATCTAAATGTAGTCTAATATCACACTCATGTTACTAGTACTAATGTCTGCATGTTTTTGAACTTCTTTTGGCGCATTGAATGCAATTCCTAGTCCCGCTGACTTTATCATGCAGATGTCGACTGCACCGTCTCCAACCGCAATTATCTCGCTCTCTGATATGCCAAGCTTCTTGCAGAGGCGTTTCAACACACGGTCTTTACAAATTGAATGAATCTTACAATCGTTAAAACGTTTTTTAAGATCCTTGTTATTTACTATCAACTCTCCAGTTACAATGTCTTTTTCTATTATAAGATTATTGGCAAAGGCATAATCAATATCTAATCTCTCTCTAAGATCATCGGCTACAAACTGATAACTATCGGTGACAATAGCTGTTTTGATACCTCCTTTCTTAATTTCTCTGATGACATTTTCAACATGTTCCTGCAAAGATATATTTCTAAAAATCTCCAGAAGTTCTCTAGCATTCATGCCTTTTAATAACTTTGCTATTTCAATGCTTTTCTCAAGTAATTCTTTATTGCCGTTGATTATTCGTAGTAATTCATCTTTGAATCCTTTCTTCTCTGCAAAGACAAACACAGTTCGTCCTGCAATGAGAGTCCCATCCATGTCGAATATAACTAGTTTGAATTTGCTCATGATCTCTCCAACTTTTTATCTGGATTAATGAAGAATTTAATAACTTTAGGTACGATTTGTGTCATACAAACCCTAGAGAAACTATTCATCACTAATATAGAGTTTCATAGACTTGATGACATCCTTACTATTCTTTGCCATCCTATAATCCTCTAGAGGATTCTTATTTAACTCTAAAAAATGAGGACTCCATTTATAGATATTAAGTATTTCTTTGGCCTGTTCAACATGTCCTAAGATATACAGCGCAGCGGCAAAAGCCTCTAGTGTTGTAAGCTTAAGAGTCTTACCATAATTGACTGGATTTACGGCAACTACAAAAGGTAGAGCCCGTGAGATACTGCCTTGTGCTAATTCGTCAAAACATTTTTCTGCATTTTTCCATGAGCAGTCAATAGCCAATATACCATTCTCCTTAGCGATTCTCTCATCTTCTTTTGAAAGGCTTTTTTTGGCAAATAGATTTAATAGAATAGCATGTTTTGGCATTTTTCTAAT
>JAUWWG010000095.1 GCA_030616985.1 Thermoplasmatota archaeon | reverse complement strand
TCAAATGCTGCATAACTTGCATTCATGGAGAGAAGCATTTCATATGTGCCATATATTTGTCCAGACAAATTGATTGGAGTAATAACAGTTATGGTATGAGAGTTCCCACTATGAATTGGAATGTTAACTACGGCATCATTCTCATAAGAAAAATTGTTATATTGGCCTGAAGAGATGTTTATAGAATCCATATCTGTGGAAACAAAAACCTTCAATCCTTCTTCGTCCGGTAGATTAATGCTTACTTTTAAAATTTCAGGATCCAGATTGCTAAAGTTTAAAATATAGTTCTGTAATTTTTGCTTATCTGTCAATTCATCGTGGTCCCCTATAGTAGTATCAAGGGCCTGAGAGAGAATTACAGCTTTATCGGAATAAACGTTTTCTAGGGAAATGGCTTGTTCTTCTATGTTGACGTAAGTTAGAGAAAAAATAATGATGGCTGATACTAAAACAACCATTACTGTTAATTTTAATGAAAGACTAAAGTTTAGTTTCATGTTCCCATTTGCCTTTTTAGATATCCTTGTTTAAATTTTTTCCTGGATGATTTCATATCGTTAATTTTTAAATAGTACAAATTTCCAATCCAAATTTTCCTAAAGACATCCATCCGCAATTTACTGGTTTTGTCTGTTACATCCTCAGCAGTTAACTCAACTTAATATTGTAAGGACGTATTAATTTTTTCTACCTTTTATTAAAGATATCAGAGAAATGATGTTTGTAAATATCAAATGACTAGTATGCCACACATGTCTGAAAAAAATGAAACGTATGGTGCAGTGTTAATTAAGGTTACAAAATAGATGTGTTTTCATAAGTATTCCCTAACGCATCTTTGTTTTTGTTAGTCTTGCTATATATAATCTAGCCCATGTAAATGATATCATTGATCCAATTAGGTTTGCAACAACAAGTGCATACCATATTCCTACAAATCCCATATTAAACGTAACTGCAAACAACAGGGCAAATATAGGTGTTAAAATAACCGTTCTAAGCAACGTTGCAACAAGAGAATATGTTCCTTTTCCAGTACTCTGAAATATAGATGATGAAATTATACCCAGAGCAGCGCCAGGGTAAAATAAACAAGTAATCCTTAGAAATTGTAATAAACCTTCTACCATAGAAGGGTCAGATGTTGTAAAAGCAGCAGTTATCATCGGTGCAAGGATAAAAATTGCAGTTGCTATTATTATTTCAGCGATAAGACCAATTTTTATTGAATACATAAAAACTGTTTTGAGTTTTTCATAAGATTCCGCTCCAAATGCTGTACCACCAACTGAAATAACAGCTGTTGCAATACCTAGAAGTGGCAGTACTGCAATCATTACTATTCGCCAACCAGTATTATAAATTGCAACTCCATTATCACCATTACCCACAATTGTGATAACAATAATTATGAAAAGCATTGTAATAGACATAGATAGTTGTTGGACAGATGCAGGTAAACCAACTCTGAAAATGTCTTTAATTATGTCTTTTTTAAAGTTGAAATCACGAAAATTAAATGATACATAAGTATCTTTTCTGAAAAACAACCAATAAACAAGCACAGCAGAAGTTATACTCATAGATAAAACAGTTGCATATGCGGCACCTGTAACACCCATCTTAAATATGTAGATAAATATTGGATCAAGAGCTATGTTCAAACCAGCACCAAACATCATAGCGTACATAGCACGTTTAGCATCACCCTCACTACGTAGAATCGCATAAGCAACATTTGTAAAAAACATAACAAAGCTACCAGCAAAAATTACTTTACCATAAGACACTGCCATTCCTGCTGATTCAGTAGTGCCGATTGAAACAAATATTCTATCTGCAAAAAAGAAAAGAGCAAGTGTAAAAACAATTGCAACAAGCATTGTAATAATCATTGTATGTATTGCAACATTGTCAGCACCCTCCTTATCTTTAGCACCAATCCTTCTAGAAATGGCAGATCCACCGCCAACACCTAGTCCAGTAGATATCGCCATAATCATCATAAAAAAAGGCAACACAAAACCAACTGCAGCAAGTGCAACTGTACCAACCTCAGCAACATCAGCTGCTGAAAAAAAATCTGCACCAAATCCAGAAACCCAAAGAGCATCAACAAGATTATAAATTGTTGTTGCTGACATTGCAATAATCATTGGAATTGCAAGTTTTAAAACAGCTTTTTTAGGCTCTCCAAGTAATGTTTTTACTCCTTCTGTTTCTTTTATCCCCGGTGTTCCATTAGATATATTTTTTTGAGATGTTGTACTATTCATTGTTCTATCCTCTTGAATTTAATTGATATGTAATGATTTGTTCTGAACCGTCTTTTGAAACAAGTTACTCTCTTACCTTACGATATATCTGTTGATATGGTTTCCCATCATTAAAAAAGAATGAACGTCGGAGAAACCATTTGTATTCATAATTCTGGTTAATGTCTATTTATTAGTGATTGGAACAAGTTGCTTCCCTCAAGATATATTTCTGTGAGTTCTGCAGCGGTGGTTTTGTCAAGTCCCTGATTCATAAGTTCTTTTTGAAATATACTTCCTCCTCTTTTCGCATCCATTTTAAAGCGTAAGAATGCCCATCCAGATTTTAACAATAGATTTGGAAGTAGTGGAAGGATCATACCAAACAATTCAGAATTGGCATTCCCATTCTCTTCTGCCTTTTTAGTCATAGTTTGTCCCAGATGTTGTTTTAGTCGTGTCTACCTGATCCAAATTTACCCATCATTTTCCCGATGTTTAACGTCGATAAATATTGACTTGTAAGTTCAAATGCTTGATCGTTTGTCATGCCTGCACCTTTTAGTTCTTTGTAGAATATTGCTGCTGCCTCAGCATACTGTTTAGCACTTTTTGGACTATAGAGCAGTCCACTAATTTCTTTTAGCAGTCCAGGTATTTTTTCAGACACAACATCTAATATTTCCTTAATTTTTTCTGGGTCTGGCATTCTATCATGCCCATGCCAATTTTCTTCATGTTTGTTCATTTTCATATTCCTCCGATTATTATTTTCAAATCATGGTAAGTTGGTCATTTCATATATTGAAACCGAGCATTTGTGACCACTTTTTGATCACTTCCTTATCAAGGCTATATACATATAACGATCCTTGTTGATGCTTTTGGATGATGTTTTTTTCAGCTAATTCTTGTATTTTTTCCCGGATAATTCTTCTAGATGCAGTCCCTCGTTTACTTCTGATAAGTTCTGCGATCTGAGAGATGTTTTGCTCGCTTCTATCCATCAGTACGCGTACGATTTCCTTTGATATTGGGTCTTTGATTTCTGGAAGTATAAGATCTGGAGTGAGGCCACCATGGTCAAGTAAAAGTCCAGTTAATCTCATATAATTACTGGTTGTTTTTCTTACATCTTGGAGAGGTTTAATCAATACAGAAAGCATTTTTTCTAGTTCGCTTATACGTTTGTTCAACTCTTTGACTTCATCAGCCAGATCTTTTTTCACATGGTGGAAATAGGGTACGAGTTAAAAAGAATTTTTGATTATTGGATGAATACCGGGGAAACATGGGACATGAATGAAGTAGGACTTGCTGTAGGTAATTTTGCTCAAAGTGTGATTTACCTCTACAATTTCTCCTGAATCATATGGTCCAAACCAGTCACTATATCTTCCATCTCCAGAGTCCCATTTATAGTGCAATTGATTTTGTTTACTAGTAAATTTAATATGATTAATTTCCAGGATGGATAAAAATCTGATCTAGTTCGGCTGTAGAAACATATGGGGTATAACCCATCTCTCTTGAAATCCTGTAGCAATGATCAACTTGGAATCGCAGAATGGCATAATCTAGTGTTAAAACTATCTTGCCCTCGTCTAATAATTGACTTATAACTTTCTCTTTATTGATCCTCAAAAATGGATTCTGCGGCATTCCATTTATATGAAAATCAAAAAAATGAATGTAAAAAGCTCGATAATATGTTTCTTCAACGCCGATACCATCGATATAATCAACAATTTCCGGTGCTATTTCTAGCCCATTTTGGGGAATAATATAAAATTCCGATGAGCGATGAAAAGAAGAAATATTTTTGATAAAATCTATCATGCACTCTTTAGTACAAGCGGGATATCTATTCTCCAAATGATACGTGTCCACTGTGTCAAGATATAACCCATCGAATCCCTTTTCTTTTATCTGTGGAATATACTCATTAATAATCAAATCCTGCCACTCTTTGCTTGAATAGTCAACATACCAACATTCAGCCCAATCTGGATTTTCCTCTAACAAATAATCGGCATTTGGATCCCAATAGTAGCGGTACTCCTCAGCCTCACCAATGCTAATATATGCAATAACAATTTTATCACTGTTTTTCATGTTAAAAATATCATTATGGGTAAATTCATCCGGATCAATGTCCACTAGATCAAATTCGGCATTTGTTATATCCGCTGTCTCGACATCTGAATAAACACATAACCAATTATTCACCTCAAAAAGATCAGTAACATGGTTGATATTTCCTACCGGGGCACTTTTTTCATTACATGAATCATCTATTAAAGATATAATTTTTCTACTTTGTATTCCACTTTCAAAAGTTAGCCCGGTTATGAGCAAAAGAATTACAACACAATAGATAATAAAACTGTTTTTCATCTTATTTGAAGCTCCTCTTATTTCGATGTGGCTTACAACATTAAATAACGCTGGCAACAATTTATTATCTTTATTACTTTGCTAGTGTTTCATTATTCTAGATTATTCCAGATTGATGCTATATTCATTCCAATGCCAACAACATAAGAGCCTTCGTATTCTTCTCCAAGAGCATCTCCAATCTCGAATTCAAGTAAAACACCAGTAAATCCAATAACCGATCCACCTATGTCCGGGAAGTGGGGAAATTCATATTTGGCTTGGTCAAATTCATAGATATATCTAAAACCAAGGGTACCAAGGGTAAATATACAACCACTTCCTATAAATTTGCTCAAAACTGAAAATTGCGCTAGAATGATGCTGTTAAAGAACGGAAACTCATAAATGTTTAATTCGAGGAATGTGTAATCTTTTGTACCTTTCAAACCAAAAAACACTCCACTAAATAGGTTGAATACATCAAAAAATGATTCTCTGGTAGGAATCAAACGATTTTTATCTAAGAATTTTTGTTGTGTTTTGAATTTATTTGCTAGATTATTGGCTGTTTCGGAAGATATAATGCCAATATCATTTATAACATTCAACCTTTCCTCAATTTGCTTTGTAAAAGATTCTTGTGAAATCTCCTCTTCCATTAGCGCAATAATTTTTCTTGCGTTTCCTTCGGAAACATAGTACTCAGCTAGATATCTAGAACCACTATCCAAAACATTGATTATTATTGTTTTCTCCTTTTCTTCTTGTTTTTGAATACTTGAACTTACTACAGGTACAAAGCTTGCTAATACAAAGATAGATACGATTCCCAGCATCAAAATTTTTCCTGAACTATTATTTTTCATATTACTTTCACCCCAGACATAAAACATTGCCCGTTAATATAAATCTTTCTATGACAATAAAAATTGCAACAATTGTCACGGTTCATCATCATCTTGATTTTTCTCTCTACGGCGCCATTTTATGTTGCGTACCAGCCAATTTATGAAGTTTGATGAATTGTATATGGCAATAAAAACTTATTTTTCGGAAGTTAAACTTCCTGAAAACTTATTTTTTGTAATCACCCAAATCTATTTCCATTCCATCTCTAGCTGCAATAACCTTAACACCAAGTTTCTCAGAGAAATTCTTTGCTATTTCCCACGGTTTCGCTCTTATTAGCGTCATACCAAAATGAGTAAGGATGCTTAATCTTGGTTTATTAACAGATATTATTTTTTCCACATCTTTGACCGAAAGGTGCGGGATTCCCTTTTTTCCTTCCAATAGGACAACGTTTAAAATAAGCACATTGCCTCTGTAGTGTGATTCAAGTCCTTTGAAGTATTGCGTATCGGTTATAATCGATATTGAATTGTTTTTTCCATGGATGTTTAAACCATATGTTTCAACGCCATGAATGTGCTTAATCGGTGTTGAAAACGAAATGTTTCCTACGTTGTATTCTCTGTTTTCTTTCAAAACCTCGATATTTTCAACATGATTTCTAAAATGTTTTAAAATAACTGGATCATCTTCAAGTGCATCAATTGGAGCAAAAACGATTCCTTTTTTCTTGAACCCCCCATTTGTCATAGCTTCCATCATTATGTTTATGTCGTTTGAATGATCTATGTGTCGATGTGTCAATATAATGCCATCAAGATCCATTGGATTGAGTTTAGGTCTGCTTGCAAGACAGCGAACTAGTGAACCCGGACCAGGATCAATAAGTACGTTTGTATCATCAAGTGTTAGCCATATACCTCCGGACTTTCTCAGCTGTCTAGTAACAACAAAACGCGCACCTGCAGTACCTAAGAATTTTAATTTATTCATGACTCCTCCTCAAAATTATCGAGTAGATGATGTATTGTATTAAGTGATCGGGTAGTAACTGAGAAGTCAATATTAAATGTTTTAGCGAGGCACTGTTCTATTTTTGAGCCAACGGCGGCATACTGTATTTCATCATTCTTCTCAAAGATGACATTATCGTTTCCATACATTCCAATAATCTTCATGTTTTTGTTTTCAATATGCCTCAGGCAACCTGATATGTCTTCTTTTGTATAATTTTTACTGCCGAACATACTTATGCCACGGATAAAAGCCACTCCACGTTTCATTGGCGGTACCTCATTGGTTTTGAAATCAAATGAATGTATAATAAATGGTCTCATTTACTGGATGTATGCTGTTAGTTTTGACAGCAGTATGAAAGAAAACTATTTACATACTGCGTTGATGTTTTCTATATGAATCTTTTTGAATACACATACAACCTAGTAAGGCAGATTCCTGATGGAAAGATTTCTACATATGGGGCTGTGGCAAGAGCATTAGGGGATATACGTGCTTCGAGAGCGGTCGGAAGAATGATGAACCAAAACCCCAACGCTGATGATATGCCTTGTTTTAAGATCGTTTATTCTGATGGAAAACTTGGGGGGTTTGGACTAGGCATAGATGACAAGATCAGAAGACTAAAACAGGATGATATATCTGTAAAGAATGGTCGTATCGTTGATTTTGAAGATGTTTTGTTTGATGATTTTAAAACTGATTATCCTTTAAAGAAACTTAGGATGGAACAGATGGAATTGAGTAAAAAAATGGAGATTGCAGATGATTTTGATGAGATAGAAACTGTCGCTGGCTTTGATATAGCTTATCCAAAAAATGATTTCGATGATTGCTGTGGTGCATGTGTTGTTATGGATTATACAACGAAGGAGGTTATTGAAGAAAAGACAGTTTTTGCTAAGATTCATTTCCCATATGTTCCGACATATTTATCATTTAGAGAACTACCATTTTTGAAAAAATTAGTTGTAAGTTTGGAATCCAAACCTACAGTTTTAATGATCGATGGTAACGGATTGATGCACCCATATGGATTTGGTATCGCATCTCATGTAGGTGTCAGTTTTAATGCTCCAAGTATTGGGGTTGCCAAGAGTATGCTATGTGGTAAGTTAGAAAACAATGTGGTAAAGATGGACAATAAAAAAATAGGGTATGCTTTATTTTCATCTAAACGGGTGAGAAAACCTATTTATGTTTCCCCTGGTCATAAGATTTCTTTTGAAACTTCTCTTGAAGTTGTAAGGCATTTGAGTGTTTACAAGAACCCTGAACCGCTTAGGCGGGCACATATTCTGGCTACAACAAGCATCTAATCAAGATCTTGTAGTTCTTTACTAGATATCACAGGTATTCCTCTGTTTTGGAACCATTCTTTATATTCTGATACCTGGGATTTCTTTAGAGATTTCCTATGAATATATGCTGCTTTTACGTTAGGTGTTGCCTGCAGCGTCTTTTCAAGCATTTCATCGTCTATATTCCCTGCTTTTATCTGGTATGTAGGTATCATGTGTCCAAATGCTACTTTCTTTTCAAAGATTACATCTGTGAATCTTGGTGCATAGTGCCCACCGCCAACCCCGATAAGTACAGGTATGCCACTGGGTAGATCTTCTTCATAATGATATGATTCGAGCAGTTCAAGTACTGATTTTGCGATTACATCTGCAGGATCTTGTTTTTTCCATTCATCTTCAGTACTTCCCACTTCTGCAAAAAAAGTAGGTATATTCATGTAGGGTCCATGGTGTGTAACTTCGAAACAAACCTGATGGTGAAGTTTTGCTTGTTCAGCATTTTTTTTAATTATTCTTAGCAATTGTGTCATTAGTCGAGGCGATGCTTTTGAAAGAGTTCGTGTCCCCCCTCCAAACTGCACTTCTCCGTAGTTGCCAATTGGATGTGTGGTAAGAGTTGGTTCTCCTGTTTTGCTTTTATGACGGGAGATATATATAGCTTGTTTTGGTTTTATTCCTAGTTTTTCTTCTACTTCTTTATCAAGCATTTCATGTCTTATCGTTCTGTCGTTTATTGTAACGATAACCACATCTTTCATATTGGAATGTCTGTAGACTGTGTTTTCATAAAAAGTATCTATTTCTTCCCAATTTGATTGTCTTAGAAGTCCTTTTTTAATGTTGGTACTGGCAGGATCTTCGGTAGAAGACACAATTAAAACAGTCATAAAGTTTCGTCCTTCATCAGTAGAAACATCAGATCTTTTTTAAATCTACTCTTCCGGATTACGCTCTTCTCTTCTCATCAATTCCTTTATTTTCTGCGTTTTCACTAGGAAATGTATCCTATCTTTTAATGTGCATATTCGTGCAATGTATTGTATTTCGTTTGCTTCCTGTTGGCTCGATAGTAATCCTGCAACACGCATATTTATCTATATCATTCTTATAATTATACTTATAAAGGATTTGTTGTACAACTGTTACCATGCATATGCAATAGTTATTTTTAAAAATATAATTTTTTTATGTGATTCATATTGCGTTCAGGATAATTTATATTGTTCAACGACGCCTTCACCCGCATCCCTAAACGCTCGAGAGACGCCGCCAACACCTAGCTTTATTCCACCAAATATCCGCGATACAATCAGAACATGCTGGTCCAGATTATGTTTTTTCAATATTTCCAGTAACACTCTTCCCGGATGTCCAACCTC
>JAUWWG010000137.1 GCA_030616985.1 Thermoplasmatota archaeon | reverse complement strand
TTTTTATAAAAAAATATATGTCTCATGTTTCAAAAATAGCTGGTATAGATTACTCAGAGGATATGGTTAAATTAGCATCTGATATTAATAGAAAGCTTGTTGAATCAGGAAAAGCTGAATTTAAGCAAGGTTATGCATCGTCATTACCATGGGCTGATAATGAATTTACCGTTGTTGCAGCAATTGAGGTATTTTTTTTCTTAAATGAAACAGAAAAAACACTTAAAGAGATATTTAGAACATTGAAACCTGGGGGAAGATTGATTATAGAGATGGCTTTTAATAAGGATGATGGAGTGGATCATAAGAGACATATTAAGAAAATGAACTTAAAATTGTATAGTGGAAAAGAAATGAAAAAATTGTTAAAAAAGGCTGGGTTCATTGATATTGTAATAGACTATTATAAAGCATTTTGGATTCCAATAAAAGGATATGTTGTGCCGAAAGGGATGGTTGTAAAAGGAATAAAAAAATAAAATTTTTAACTTATGGAATATGAGTCATTCTGGACGAGATTTGAACTCGGTTTTACCGGTAAAAAATATCAGTTTTCTCCTGTTGACCTCAGTGTAGACATTATACAATCTTTATTATATTAGGGTATTATTGCATAATTGACTCAGGAGCATTGTATGATGGATGAGATTTTAATAGATAATCTTGTTGTTTTTTCTGCAATTATATATTATCTTTTCTTGTGTTTAGTTTTTTTGTTGCGTGCTTATGAACGTGATAAGCAGGAATTGATGCTTGCCCCTATCTTTAGTTTCCTTTTAGTCCCATTCGTTGCTTTATGGTTATTAAACCTTCTAAACGGAAGCGATATTGGACGCTTAATCACGGGGCTTCCGATAATCATCTATCTGGTTTATGACCTCTGGTATCGTTTAATTACTAAGAAAAAACCTCAACATCATCCCGACCGTTGGCCTATTGGTTTAATAGTATACCTAATACTCCTCCAAATAGCAAGCATAGCCTTGAACTGGTATGGATTCCTTGTATCGCAATTCACTGGAAGAATGCTTGTAATCAGTTACTTCGTCATGTTGGGTTGTTTTGGCTTTTATCAAAATAGATACAATAAGAGGAAAAAGGCTAGTAAGAACTGATGGTAAAAAAGTGCAGGGGACGAGATTTGAACTCGCGGACCTCTACAGGACAAGGCCCTCAACCTTGCGCCGTTGACCAGGCTTGGCTACCCCTGCAAAAAGAAACAAGAGATAAAAAGAATCTTATTTTTAAACAAGACACGTTACAGCTCTATTGCATCAGTCGGGCATTCATCGACACAGGTTCCACAATCAATACAGGTGTCATCATCAACAGTAGCCTTATCGCCCACTGTAATAGCATCTACAGGGCAGATTTCTGCACATGCGCCACAACCAGTACATTTGCCAGAATCAATTGTTACAGCCATAATTTTTTTCCTCCATATCTTTTTCTTTTGAGGGGTTAAATCCTAGATGCCGTATTTATCTTTTCTGGTGTTTGGACTATATGAGATTAACATCCATGCCACAGATATCACTCAACTCCTTATGTAAATTAACAAGACGCTCTGCATAATCCTTATGACCTTCCCCTAATGCTCTTTTTACTTCGTTTTCAATATTTTGTTTTTCACAATTATCAATCAAACTGTCAGCATGACAAACAATCTTCTCTTCGAGTGTCTTGGGTATATAGTTTCTTGGCGGCAGATTTAATTTCCTTGCCACCTCCACCGATAGTCCCGCCCCAATATGCCTCTCAATGATATTCACTATGCTCTCAGGCAATCTCAACTGTCTAGCAATTTTGACTCCCTCTAAGACATGAAGAATCCCATGTGTTTTTGATCTCCCAATGTCGTGAAGCAGTGCACCTGATTCAACCAGTTCAACATCAGCATGTGCCTTTTTTGCCATTCTTACCGCTACATCTCTAACTGCTTTGCAATGTCTAATAACTTCGTCAGAACACCCACTTTTTTTAAGCAGATCAAGACATTCTTCAGGGGAAGGTATAGCGCTGCTCATAATAATAACCCTACTTATCCTTGGATACAACCTTTTTTCCTTTATTGCTGGGAAGGATTTCTATTTTTCCGTTAAATTGTTTCTCATTCCAGCTACCCATATTATATCTATCTAGAAAAACTGCTAATGCGGCAACCTCTGAATGCGGCTGATTGCCTACTGAAACATTAAAATCAGCCATTTCATAGATTTGTGGAGGTACCTTTTCTGCCCCTATGATAATAAGCAAATCCTTATTCTTATCGATTTCATCGATTGATTTGTTCAACTTTTCACCATACATGGTAAGATGAACTATCACACCACCCCATTCTTTAATTATTTTTTTCTTATCCACTCCTGATTCTATTTCAAAATCTCCCCCAAAACGTGCGCAAATAGAGCGGACATTGTCTTCAATCTTGTTATCCTTTGTATCTATAATGATCTTATCCGCACCAAAGGCGCGTGCCACTAGTGCTACGTGAGTTGTTATACGTTTATCGCGACTGATTCTATGACCTATCCTCAGAACCGTTATCATCTTGACTTCATCCTTTCATATTTTTCAAAAACAAACACAATCATAGTTTAGTTAGCAAAATCAAATGTATTCCCCATATATAAAAATTTGAATTTATATGGTCGTTTAAGATATCTACCACATCATTTCTTTGGTCTTGGCTTGAAACCTTCGCTAAATGTCCCATCTGTATTTTGAATCAACACAGTTGCATTTCTTTCTCTCGCAATATTTCTTGCTTGAGCTATAGCATTTTCTTTTAATCTATGGTGGCTGTAAATTTTTCCGTGGCTTCGTACAGCCCAATCACCACGAACTTGACCCGGTTGTGGTTTGCTTACCACATAAATTACGTTTGAGGGTTTCCTGGGCTTTTTCTCAGTTTTTGCTAACTTTTTCTTTGTTTTTGCTAGTATTTTATCAACCGTTTTGCCTAGTCCTGCCTCAGACGTCTTTGGTTCATGTTTAGAAATATTATCCACATTTTCTTCGATAGCCTTCACATCCCTCCAGAATCTCTGTTCAGATGATACAACACCTTCTCGCTGATATGAGGAATCTTTATTTTCAGAAGCGACATCCACTGAATGGAGCGTCTCATGATACTCTGCTAGTGTTGACTCTTTAGGATCTTGTACAGTTTCCGATTGTGTAACCTCTTCGGATTTAGGCGGTGTTGGTCCTTCATCATCGTACTCTGGTTCCTTTTTCTTAGGCTTTAATTCGTCTAACACTTTCAATTTTACCATATACTGACGTTCCCAAAATGCTTTGTCGTTATCTGTAAGTTAACGTTCTTTTTGTTGATAAATCTTTTCTTTATGATAATATGCTTGAATAAATTTTTATTTTCTTGTTTTCTAATTCTCTTCTTTCCCTCATTCATAAAAAAAATTCATAGATATTTCGAGCTTTCTACAAAAATATCTATTATTAGATGTTGGCACAATAGATTCACGTTAATTTTCACTAGTAAGTTCTGCTGCAATTGCAGAATCCCTGGATAAATAAAGGGAGAATTATTTAATGGGTTATCCTACACCCCAAAGTCGATCAGGGATCAGGCAAATATCATCTGTAATATCTCTCTAATTACAGGATAACGTTCGAGCAGTCTTTCCAAAAATAAGAGAAAAGCCCCGAACCATGTATCTTTAAGCAAATCCATTTCTGACGAATCTGCTTCTTCACCATCTTCAACTGTCGTTTGCGTCTTTTTAGTTTCGTTGGAACAATCCGCTTCATCATTTGTATGGCATGCCTGAGAGATGTTCCCAAATAGCCCCAAAATGACTAATGTTATTGTCAAATAACGTACTAACATTTTCCAATCCATCCTCACCACCATATTAATGTTTTATAAATTATACAATATATAGTTTGTGTGTAAAATTGTGAAAAAGAGCATTTTTTCAAAATGAATGATTATCAGTTTGACGTTTCTAAATTTATAGAAATATTAAGCATATTATACGTATGAAAAAGGAGCATTTGAATCTTTTAATCAGTGAAGAACTAGTAAAAAGAGCGGAAAATCATGGGATGAATTTGAGTGCATTTTTGGAGATTAAATTACAGGAACATCTGGCGTTAATAGAAGGAAAATCTATTAATCATAATCACTATTCCCAACAGAATAATAAGTCGGAAATAAGGAATAAGGATGATAAGCGGGCTT
>JAUWWG010000096.1 GCA_030616985.1 Thermoplasmatota archaeon | reverse complement strand
ATTCCTATTTAGTTGGTTAATAATTATTTTTAACTGTTAAATTTTAGTGAAATATCATGTTTAAACGTCAATATTTTAGAAATAAGGAGTATGAATAATGATTCCTTTTGAAACTATTAGAAAAATAATGAAAGAACAATCAAATGGAAAACAAATTTCAGATAAAGCTATTGTTATAATGTCAATTCATGTTGAAGATTATATCAAGAATCTTACCAAAATAAGTTATGACGTATTAGATGAAAAAAATAAAAATAGAGATAATCAAAAAATGAGAAAACAGAAGAGGTTATGCGAAAAATGCGTACAGAAGGGAATAACCATTATTAACCATGAAAATCATTCACATGTATCTGAGGAACAGATAGGAGGCAAAGAAAAAACTCAAAAATATGAAAATAAAAAATTAGAAAATTGGAGAAACATGACGGAGGTAATTTAAAATGAATGAGAAAATATTGGAAGAATATCTAGATTATCTTCGTCAAGAATATCGGAAAAAAGGGACCATTTATGGTTACTATGGACGAACGAAATTATTCCTGAGATGGCTTGATAAACCAATTGAGGGGCTAACTAAAAAGGATTTGCAAAAATGGCGGGCCTATATCAATCAAAATTATGCGCAAAATGGCAATATAGCAAGAGTAGTTGCAGTCAATGTTTTCTTAAAAATTCTAGGAAAACATGATTGCTGGAAGCTCCCAGTTCTACCACCTAAGAAAACCAATAAGACGCCGTTGAGTAATAAACAACTTGATAAATTCCTTGAAGCAAGCGAAGATGATTGTTTACATCATCTTATTGCTCTATTAGAAATAGATGGATTACTTAGACCAAGTGAAATAACAGAAATAAAAATTGATAACATAGATTTTGCTACACAACGTATGTATCTTGATGATACAAAAACCGGTGATAACTACATCATAATAAGTCCAAGACTGCAACAAGCAATAGAAGACTATTTAAAATTTAAGCGACCAATGCCTCTCGAAGAATACAAAGAGTATCTACTCATAATATCTCCAGGTCGTAAGCTAGCAGGACATAAATTTTCTAGAAAGGCAGGCATAGTACGGGATATAACAAAGAAAATTGCAATAAACGCAAATATACAAAGAAAAGTCACCCCTTATGTTATCAAACCAAGTTCAATAACACGAAAATTTGAGGAACGGGTAAATCCAAAAGTTATTCAAAGAATGGCACGACACAGAAACATTAAAACTACATTGATATACGATTTGACAGATGAGAATTCAGTACGTGAATATTTCCAGCAACAATATACTATCAACATTAGCAATCTAAGTAATAGGGACAAGGCAAAACTTTGGTTTGACAGATTATTATCTGGGGAAATTTACTTTGAGTCATTCAAACAAGGAGTAGATTTACTACAACATGATCAAAAAAGGGAAACGCACGACTTTGCTTACATGTAGAATGGGAAATATTTAACAGGAATGGGAAATATTTAACAAAGAAAAGGAAGTATTATATTAAAGGTCATCGATTATTACATGTTTGGATTTGAGGAGTGGATATTTATGTTAAAAACACCAGTAATTGTTCTAAATGTAAAAACCTATGCTGAAGCAACAGGAAACAAATCATTAGAGATTGCAAGAATAATGGACAAGATTTCACAAGAAACAGGTGCCAGTATGGCAATTTGTGTACAAGCAACAGATATAACGATGTGCGTAGAAAAAGTAGATATCCCTGTTTTTGCTGAACATATTGACCCGATTAAGCCAGGTAGCCATACAGGATGGACTTTGCCGGAGGCTGTGAAAACAGCTGGGGCAGTTGGAACTTTGATAAATCATAGTGAACATCGTCTTATCCTTGCCGATATTGATGCCTGTGTTACACGTTCAAAGGAACTAGGGCTTGATCATATTATTTGCACTAACAATGTTGCAACATCAAAAGCAGCTGCAACATTAAGTCCAAATTTCGTAGCAGTTGAACCACCAGAACTCATTGGAGGAGATATTTCAGTTACAACAGCCGATCCTGGTATTGTCAGTAGTAGTGTGGAAGCCGTAAGAACTGTTGACAAAAACGTTAAAGTTCTCTGTGGTGCAGGAGTAAAAAATGGAAAAGATGTTGCCAAATCTATAGAACTAGGTGCAGAAGGTGTGCTACTCGCAAGTGGTATTGTAAAGGCAAAAGATAAAGAAAGTGTGATACGCGATCTAGCATCTGGCCTGTAATGTTGTAGGTTTTATAATTGTTTCAGTGACTTTATCGCATCTCTGTAGCTTGTGTTTGTAAAAACGAAATTGCCTGCAACGAGAACATCGGCGCCGTATTCAATCGCAGTTTTTGCGGTTTTGTCATTTATTCCACCATCTACCTCTAAATGAATTTCTTTGTCCATTTTACTAATTATATCTCTAGTCTTTTTGATCTTAGGAAGGACATCTTCGATAAAGCTCTGTCCACCAAAACCCGGATGAACAGACATAATTAAAACGAGATCCACGTTTTGAATAATTTCTTTTATTACATCAAGTGATGTTTCTGGATTTATAGATACTCCCACTTTGCATCCTAAGTCTTTAACCTTATTGATAGTGGATAATATATTGTCACATGCTTCTGCATGGATAGTGATAAGATCTGCGCCTGCCTTGGCAAATTGCTCAACATATTTACCTGGGTTTTCTATCATAAGATGAACATCAAAAAAGATATCCGATATTTTCCTAATCTTAGAAACTACCACTGGACCAATTGTTATATTTGGGACAAAGTGTCCATCCATCACATCTATGTGTATCCAATCTGCACCAGCATGTTCAACTGCTTTGATTTCCTCACCGAGTTTTGAAAAATCAGCCGAAAGAATTGAAGGTGCCACCAATATCATATTATTAATCAGGAAACGCAATAGAGTTTTCCTTTATAAACCTAAATGATTATTTCCGAGCTTAAAATCAAATAATGTCCCAGATGGAGAACTTATTTCTTTAGCTTTTTCATTCTAAACTCTCCAATCCCCACTGGGATTATTTCAATTTCATCCCCATCATTTATATTATAAGCTTTAGCTAGTTGACTGGGGATAGTTAGCACGAGGCTACTACCCACCACACGGGCTTTTCTTGTAAGAGGCAATTCCCATCCACCAAGACTGGTAATGTATAGCTGAATATATATATGTTTTGGTTTTTTCAAATATATCTAAATGTATCCATCCAATCTAAAAAGATCTTTGGCCAATACAGTATACTCCAACCAAAAAGTTATGAATAAAAACATATTACCTCGGCTGGAGTTGAGGCATTATGAAAATATTTGTTGACACTGCAGATCTAGATGAAATTAGAGAACTTGCATCATGGGGAATAGTAGATGGAGTAACTACAAACCCAACACTTGTTGCAAGGAGCGGACGGTCGTTTAAAGAAATCATTGACGAAATATTTGACATCGTTGATGGCCCCATAAGCCTAGAGGTAGTCAGTGAGAAAGCAGAGGACATGGTAAAAGAGGCAGAGAGTCTAGTTTCAAAGATTTCTGAGAAGCACAGAAAAAACATTGCAATAAAAATACCGATAAATCCGGAAGGGCTTAAAGCCGTAAAAGTTCTAAGCAAAAAGGGAATTCAAACAAATGTTACCCTTATTTTTTCAGCAAATCAGGCATTGCTCGCAGCTAAAGCTGGTGCAACTTTCGTGAGTCCATTCATTGGAAGACTTGATGACATTGGACAAGAAGGGATGCAGATAGTCGAAGAAATCATGGAGATGTTTATCAACTATGACATAGAAACAGAAGTAATTGTCGCAAGCATAAGACATCCAATTCATGTAATAGATGCAGCAAGAATCGGTGCAGATATTGCTACAATACCACCAGGCATTATAAGAAAAATGGTGAAACATTCACTTACTGACGTTGGAATAGAAAAATTCCTAAAGGACTGGAAAAAGGTAAAAAAATAAGATTATTTTATTTTGCCAAAATCCTTTTTGCCGATTGCATTTAACAATGACAGTTTTTACTTTCAACAGGAGTAATATGTTTTATTTTTATTTCTTCATAATTCTGTCAGTTCATTATATATAAAGCTAACCCATACATCATGCTAATTATTAACAATCATTATTTTTTCTTAATTTTAAAGTTTACATCGAATAGTACCATTCCTTGATTTGATCTCTATATAATATGAAATTAAATCTAAAAAAATCTTTTGCAACACAATCTTTGATTCCTTTAATGTAATCTTCATTTATTTCTACGCTTTTTGGTTCGTCTAAAAGAGATCTGATTCTTCCTCTCACTGCATCTTTTGTTCCTGCAAATTCATCATCGACTTGTACCCCTATTATAGCCATAGATAAAAGATGGCTTACTTCTTCACAAGATAGCTTATCTTTATAGTATCTGTTAATAAATTTTAGCAGGTGATTCAACAAACTTATAAGTCTTCCCTGATGAGACAGGTCTATATCACAATAATTTAATAATTTCTCGGCCTCTTGCATATCAACTAAAGCCTTCCATATAAAAATTGGATGTTTCTGATAACCTAGTTGGAGATGTTGTAAATCAATTCTTCTATCTTCAAAGATGCTTAGGACTCTTAAGAAATTTGCATTTGCAATATCTTTAACTCTTCTATCTGATTCTTTAGAGAGTACAATTGAATGAAATGCAACTCCTAATGTAAGAATTGCCAAACCAAATGATGTAATCCATTGACCATATGTTATTGAAAAAAATGCCGTTCCAAACTTCATTAAAAGTAAACCAATTGCAAAGATACCAATTCCTGATGTTAATGCTACAACTCTTATTTCTTTCCAAGCAATGACACTTATATCTTTAAACATCTTTTTTTCCCTCTTTTCAAACCATTCTTTTCGTATTATTTCTGGATTATTCTTAGTACCCTTCATAATTTCTCTAAGGAAAAAAATGGATTTTTTATACACATTCCCCTTTCCATAAATAAACCATAATATAACAATTATAATTATTGATAAAACAAGTAATAATATCATTTGTTGCCAATCAGTAAAAAGATAAAGACTTACCGTTAATATAACTATAATTGATAATATACCAAAAATTATTGTATTACAAAAAGTAACGATAGAACCTAAGAAATGAATCCAATCAGATAATGTGACAAGTTCTTTGTTCATATCCTTCCTCAATTCTACAATTTCAAAACAACTATTGTTTTATAACCCTGTTTGTACCTGTAAAAGATAGGGGTGCAGAAAGAAAAACACCCTTTTAAGCAATTATCCCTCCTTATTCCCTCCTGGGAAAAGAGTATTAAATTTAAAATAAAAAAAAGAAAAAATGAAGGGGGTTAAGTGAAATCTCTATAGCCCCAGCAGTTGCCGTAGCAGTGGGAACAGATGCGGATGGTTTTCTAGGAATTGGTGGAATAACATTTGAAGATCAAAAGTTTTAGCTTTTGGCATAGATATTTCAAGTGTTGCCCAGTCACTTTCAGCTCCAAATGTATCTTTTGCTTTTGCCCTAATAGTATAACTATCTTTTTGATTCCAAGTATGAGAAGCATTGAGAGATTCACCAGATGAAAGGGTCCGTGTCCAACCAGTATATGTGCTATCTCCCCATTCGATATAGTAAGAGATTTCATCACCATCGGGATCAGTTGATACAAAACTATAGTTATGTTCTTCGTTTATTTTTCCAGATGTTGGACCTGTTATAGATGGTTTATTTGGAGGTGAAGTATCTATACCATATGTCCTAAAGCACATGTCACCATAATCTAATTCCTCCCATGATTGACCTTCATCATCTGAAACATATGATATTCCATTTGGATATGGATTATATAGGCTACCGCCCCATGCAAAACAATTATCCTTAGCCTTCATTGTGCGGGATACCAAATAGTAAGTTTGTCCGATCTTAACTGGAATATTTTCAAAATCAAACTCAATCCATTCAAAGTCAAATAATGTTGGAATATCTTCGGCATTAACACTATAAGATACAATATCCTCTCCTTTCAAATCTTTTCTAATTGATAAGGTATATGGATAAATGGTTGTTATATTTTTACTAATATATAATTGAACTCTGGTCAACACTGGTTTTGTTGGTACAAATGATTGAGCTCTAAAATAATTAATATCAGGTATCCCAGGTACACAACCTATCCCACCTTGTTCATCCTTTATATCCTGATATTGATCTAAAACATCATCATATATTATATAGTTATCATTTTGGATTGGTTTCTCATTTATCTGAATTCCTATAATTGGAGTTACCGTTGTAATCAACAGCATACATACAAAAATTCCAATTATTATGAATTTTTTATTCATTATTCACCTTCCTTTCAAATCTGCAATTTCATATTCATTTTCTTTTCCGTTTCCTGAATAAGACTAAGATTAAAGCACAAACAACAAGGATAAGTTCAAAACCAGGAGTATCTTTATTCTCTTTCTCCTGATAAATAGAAAGTCCTTCAGCCATGCTAAAAGCATAATCCCAACTGCCATCTCCATCAATATCTATCTGATATGTTCCGTCATCTTGTTTCTCAACAGTTATCTTTTCTCCAGTTTCAGAGCTATCGAATAAATCATATTTTCCATCGCTATCTTCATCAACTAGGTATCCTTTTATTTCATCATCAATAAGCCACACGTCTATCAAAACAGTGTACTTAGTGGTACCAGATTCCGTCTCGTTGTCATACGCTTTTACGAAAATTGTGTATTCTCCAGCCGTTGCCCAGCTATGTGTTTGTGTTGTTGCAGTTCCGTTTGGTAAGAAGTCAGTTGTTGTCGTTTCGCCATCACCCCAGTCAAAGAGATATTGTATCGTGTCATTATCCGCATCGGTTGATACAGCACTGTAGATGTAGTCAGTGTTTTGTGTCCCGCTTGATGCCCCATCTACTTCTGGGGCAATTGGAGGAATGTTTGGCTTACTTATAACTACCGTAATGGTATCATCATCGGTTGCTCCTTCATTATCAGTTACGGTTAACGTTACGATATATTCGTCAGGGCTTACATAGGCATGTGTTGTTACATCACCATATCCTGCTGTTTCATCCCCAAAATTCCACGTGTAATTGGTTATACTTCCATCTTCATCTGAACTGAGTGTCCCATCAAATATTACTGGAGTGTTGATAAATCCCAAGGTTTCACTAGCGGAGGCATTTGCAATTGGATCTTGATTAGTTGATGGGGGATTATATGGAGGATTGTAAGGTGGTTGAGTGCTTTCTTTCTCCGTAGTGAAACTCCATATAGAACCTTCAGCAGAAGAGCCGTTCTTATCCCAAGCAATAATTTTCCAATAATACTTTGTATTGTAACTCATCGTACCTGAATCATAACTTGTACCAGATTGATTGGAACTAGTCTTTGAAGGAGGATTTGATGTTCCGAAGTGAACGTCATATGCTACTGTATCGCCAGAATCAGGATCACCGCCAGACCAGCTTAAAACCTTATTTTTATCAACATTTGTTTTCCCATCTGATGGCGATGGGTTACTGGGAATATATGGTGGATGGTTTGAAATTACCCATATTGTTACTGTTGCCTCATTGGAGTAATCTATTCCATCAAACGCCTTATATGTAAAACTATCAGTTCCATTATAACCGACAGTTGGAGTATATCTAAAGGACCCATTATCAAACAATGTAAGAACACCATTTGAAACGTCACTTATTAGACTAGTATTTAGTGGATCACCCTCAGCATCGGTATCATTTTCTAGTACCCCTGGAGCTGATATGTAGAGTGTGCCATTCTCAGCAACGCTGTAGCAATCATCATTTGCTACAGGAGCAACATTTGCCACAACTATCTGTTGAGTTGTTTCATTAGCTGCTCCATCATCATCGGTGACGTTTAAAATTACTGTGTATGTTCCATCATCAGCATACCGATGTGTTGGATTCTGCTCATAGCTTATATTTCCATCATCAAAATTCCATGACCAATTCACTATTATTCCATCAGGATCAACTGAAGCGTCTGTAAAGCTAATAGCATCTTGGGTTGTTGGATTTATTGGTGTATAGGTAAAGTTTGCTATAGGGTGAAAGTACCCAAGTGGATACAAGTCCTGATTACTTCCTCCTGGAATATTATATGGAGTGTCACCGATACCATCTCCATCGCCATCTGTGCCAGTATAATCATCCCAGTAATTTCCCCCTGATGGATATCCATTATCCCAAAAGTTAACTCCATCATCAATTCCATTCGGTGAATTATTTATAAAATTGTTATAATAGATTAAACAATTATATGAATCTTCACTTCTTATACCATCTTCACTATTATCTTTAATGGAATTGTTTTTGATTATTGTATCATCAGATTTATAAAAATAAATTCCAAGATCATTGTTATAAATTGTACAATTAGTTATTATTGTATGAGATGATCTATCTAATTGAATCCCACTTCCCATATTATAAAAAATGCAATCTCTTATGGTTGAATTGTTACAAACTGACAGTTCAATTCCAGCCTCACCATTATCATAAAAAATACAGTCGCCAATATAGAGATTATTGATGATGCTTAAGTTATGTGCCCTGTAACCAATATCTCCATAACTTAGAGTTATGTTTAATCCTTCAATACTTACATTATCTACATAAACATTAATGGTACTATATCCAGGACTGTAACCAACGATATTCGTCATCTCTTTGCTATTTCCTATTAAATTGATACTTTTTTCAATGATAACCGATTCGTAATAGGTGCCATTATAAACATGCACATTACCATTTTCTGCAACAGCATCGATACCATCCTGTATCACATCAAAATGGTCATATCCCCAGCCAGGTGTTGAAGAAGTGTAATCATCATCAACATAAATATCAGATGCCGTCCCACTCGTAACTGTTACTGATTTTGTTTCACTATCTGTTTCACCGTCATCATCTGTAACCGTAAGAGTTACAGAATATGTTCCTTCACTTGAGTAGATATGATTTGGATTCTGTGATGTAGATGTATTTCCATCTCCGAAATCCCAAGACCATGAGTCAATATATCCATCAGTATCTATCGATTCGTCAGTAAAATTCACCTCTAAACCATCTGTTGACCATGAGAAATTTGCAACTGGTGGAT
>JAUWWG010000051.1 GCA_030616985.1 Thermoplasmatota archaeon | reverse complement strand
CATAGAAGAGATACGGATTGGGAGAAATAACAGCAAATTAGATTGGTAGTTATCTTTGCTATTGTAGATTTGAAAGCGGAGGTAGAATAAATCCGTTTTGAGGAGACAGGATTATATAAGATAGATTTTTATGTAAATAGGTGTTGCGTAATTGTAGATTGAAGGGGGAAATAAAATGAAAAAAATAGCAATATTACTAATTGCTGTTATGGTGATTAGTATAGGTTTTGCAAATAGTTGTATCGCAGGACAAGAGAAATGTGGAACATGTGATGGTACTGGTAAATGTAACCGCTGTGGTGGTTCTGGTTGGGCAATAGACTGGGATTTAGAATGTGATAAGTGTCATGGTACTGGGGACTGTCAAACTTGTGGCGGAACTGGATATATTGATACTGGTATAGGTGGTACAGGTATTCCAGGTTTTGAACTTACATTCATAATCTGTGCCTTGGCATTGGTCTTGTTATGGAAACGAAAAAGAAAAAACGAATAACCATCTATTGAGGCAGGTTGGGGGAGAAAATAAAAAAACATCTTATTGTAGATTTGAAGGAGAGGAAAATGAATAAAAAGATATTTGGTTCAGGAGCAGTATTACTTATTATAGGTATTGCATTTTTAGTGATTGGGTATTTGGCAGTTCAAAATGTTATGTCTTATAATGTGCTGAACCTTCCCATACACGAACTTCTTATGCTGTTAGACCCAGAAATTAGAAGTTATTATGAAATTGGCAACGCATTGTTTTATATTGGTATTCTTCTTGGAATTGTCGGTATTGCTCTCTTTATTACAGGAGCATCTTTACCAGATAAAGAGTGGAAAGAAGATGAAAAACTAAAGACTGATGATGAACCATTGAAAACTTTGAAATCAAGATATGTCAAAGGTGAAATCACCAAAGAAGAATTTGAGGAGATGAAGAAAAATATTGAGGATTAGAAAATGAAGAAATATCTAATTGGAATAGTCGTTTTGCTTTTGGTTGTTGGGTTGAGGTAAGATAGTGTGGCAGGTGGATTGCAGGTTCTTATACTAAAGGATTTACTAAAGGGTTTAGCAAAATTGTTTGAGAAATCTTATGGTAAATGCCCTAATTGTGGTGGAAAACTAGTTATGAGGAAAGGGAAATATGGTAAGTTTTTTGGGTGTAATAAATACCCACGATGTAAATACACACAAAACATTTCATAGATTTAGGGAGGAAAATGCCTGAAAAGAAAGTAGAAGAAAAGGAAGAGAAACCATATCCTATAACTATTACTGATTGGATTACCTACCTTACAAGTAAATCTTCTAATGATATGAGTTTGATTTTTTTTATAGGTTATATAGCAATAGTTGTGGTATTAGGATTTAGTAACACTTACACATCACTAAATATGAATGTTTATCTCATTATGGGTGTAATGCTTATTTTGTATTTTTTATTTACAAAGTTGATAGAGCGAATACAAAACCGAATGAATAAATATCAAAAGTTATTAGAGAGTATTATGTTGGGAGCGGAAACAAATCCAGCAGATATAAAGAAGAAATATAAGGAAATAAAAGAAGAGAAAAGAAAGAGACAGTGGTGGAAAATAATATGACATCAATTCCAACATTCAATTATAAGACTGTCTACTTTTTCATAATGTCACTTTTTGGAATAGTATTTGTTTTATCACTAATGGGTTTGATAAAAGGTACAAATCCCATCCCAATTACAATAATGTCAATAGTCAATGTGCTCCTAGGTATATTAGCATGGATAATTGATGAAAGACTTGATAGGGATTTTCGTATTCTAGAAAGTGGAATGCATCCCTCTAAGGAAAAGACATTAGATTATAATAAAAGGAAGATGAATAATCTTCTTGGTGTATCGGCATGTACTCTCTTAGTTACTATGTTTGGTTTGCTATTTTATTTTTTATTATAATTTTTGCTGTTTCCCTTGGTGGCAATCATCTCAAATGATGATATAGATGTCATATAAGATAGATTTTTATTATGATAGGTGTTGTGAGAAAAAATGATGTGAGGTAAAATGTCTAACGAAACCATATTTGATAAAATGTCTAAACCCGAGAAAGAAGTAGCAGATTTTCTAACAGAGTTTGGTATTTGGTGGATTTATGAGCAACCAGTTATAGTCAAAGATGAAGGAGATAGACAGAGAAATTACTACCCTGATTTCTACCTAAATGATTTTGGTGTCTATGTTGAAGTTTGTGGTGCTGATAGAAAGAGGGATTATGAGAGGAGACAGGAGATTTACTTTTAGAGATAAAAGATAGGATAGATAGGTATGAAGTTGAAGTCATAAAAGAGTGTGTAAAAGATTTCAAGGAATACAACAACATAAGAAGATTTCATCACCTTTCTCTCCTGAAAAGATTATCTCGGCAGAAAATATATAAGCAGATTGATTATAGTAAAGTCGGGAGATTAGGAGAAAGTAATAGACACACTAATCTCTCAAAGCAGACGAGGTATTTTTGTGAATAATAAGACACATATTAGGAAGTTCCAAGAATACCTACAAGGTGAAAAACGAAGTGAGAGAACAATATATACTTATACGAGAGGAGTAAAGCAATTTCTATCAATCATCGGCAAGGATATAGATAGAATAACAGACACCGACATTAGAAAATATAAAATCTATATGACGACAGAGAAGAAGTATAGTAATAACACCCTCATAACAAAGTATGCTTCTGTAAAGACATTCTATGAATACCTAAACAAATCTTTGGATAGGAAGATACTGAAATCTCCAAAGAAAAAGATAGTCAATAAAATCCCACTCACAGAAACCGAGATACTAAAACTCTTTGAGGTAAGCAGACACAACAAAAGAGACAATTGTATCTTACAGACACTTTATTATAGTGGTTTGAGGAAAAGTGAATTAGTCTCCCTTGATACAGATAGTATAGACACAGAGAAAATGATAATCTATGTGTATTCTGGGAAGGGAGACAGGGATGCGACAATAAACATTCACCCAGATTGTATAGAGAGTATCAAAGATTACCTTGATGTTAGACATCCAAAGAACCCAAACGATAAGGCATTATTCCTCAACGAAAATGGTTATAGATTATCTGGTGGATTGATACAGCATATCGTAAAGAAATATGCCTCCAAAGCAGAAATACGAAAACGAACATACCCACACTTATTCCGTGTCTCCCTCGCAACTCATATGGCGGAGAATGGTTGTAGTTTAGAAGAAATACGACTACAAACACGACACACAGATTATAAGACATTACGAGGATATATCCAACTATCACCAAAGCATACAAGAAAGGCATATTTGAAAGGTATATCTCTAACAAAGCAACAGGATACAACAGAAACCCCAGAACAAGATACAATACATCAACCAGAAATAAAACCATCTAAACCAGACACACCAATCCCTAAACAAGAAACCCAAGACAAAACAGACAAGTATATCCAGTTATTACGAAACGGAGAAATAGACAAAGACGAATTCCTAAAACTTACTTCACCGAATAAGACGGAGACAAATGATTATATTTATTAGGAGAGTTGGTTGTAATACCCAAGAGTTTATTATAAAACCTATATTCGGGTTTTATACCAAAACTTATTGATTGTAAAACCCCATATTATCAACATAGGAGAGTAGTTTATGATGAAGGTTAGATTTGTTTTTGACTTTGATTCGACTAAGGAAGCCAAAGTGATAGCTGAGTCACTTCAGCCAGAGATAAAACACAAAATTCCCAAGACCAACGTTGATGTCTCTATTTCTGAAAAAACTTTTTCTCTTTCCATAGAAGCAAAAGACGTGAGTTCTTTAAGGGCAGCATGCAACTCGTATCTGAGGTGGATCAACACCGCGCTTAACGTGAAAAGAACCATCTAAACCTCAATTGTTTCCTTTCGCCCAGGTCCAATAGAAACAACTGCAATAGGTGTTTTTAGCTCTTCTTCTATAAACTTTAGATATGTTTGTGCATTTTCTGGTAGATCAGCAAGCTTTGCCGAATTTGTATTTATCTCGTTCCACCCTTCAAATTCTTCGTATAGCGGTTTACATTTCGTCACTTGTTCAATATTTGCTGGGAAGAAATCAATCTTTTTTCTATTTAGTTGATACCCCGTACAGATTTTCACAGTCTTTAAGCCATCAAGGACATCGAGTTTTGTAATTGCAAGCTTAGTAATTCCCGATATCATACAAGAATGCTTCACTACAACAAGATCAAGCCATCCACAGCGTCGTGGTCTACTCGTCGTAGTCCCAATCTCGTGTCCTTTCTCCGACAGATGCTTACCGACTTCATCAAAAAGTTCTGTTGGTAGTGGCCCTTCCCCAACCCTTGTTGTATATGCTTTTACAATGCCAATAATATCATCAATATGTTTTGGACCTATACCAGCACCCGTACTTGCTCCGCCAGCAATAGTATGAGACGACGTTGCATATGGATAGGTTCCATATTCAACATCAAGCATCGTTCCCTGTGCACCTTCAAGAAGGATGTTTTTACCAGAAGTTATTGCCCTGTTGAGTTCAACATGAGTTGTAGTAATAAAATCTCTCATTTGCTCTCCAAAACCAGTGTATGTTTCCAGGATTTCCTTTTTATCAAGTTTTTCATCTATTTCATATGCATCAAAGATTCTTCGTTTGATGGAAAGAATTGTATCAAGTTTTTTGCTTAGAATTTTTCTATCTATAATGTCTACCGCCCGTATACCATTGCGCGATATTTTATCACTATAACAGGGACCAATACCTCTCTTTGTTGTACCAATTTTTTTATCTCCTAGAAATTTCTCCTCAGCACCATCCAATATTTTATGATACGGCATGATGATGTTTGCTCTATCACTTATGAGAAGCTTTGGTTTAATACCACGTTTTATAAGTTCATCAATTTCTTTAATCAAAACCTCTGGATCTATAACACATCCATTACCAATAACGCCTGTTTTTCCCTGTATTACTCCAGAGGGAGTTATGTGAAGCTTGTATACTTGATCCCCAACTTTTATGGTATGGCCTGCATTGTTTCCCCCTTGGAATCGTACGACGTAGTCAGCATCTTTGGAGAAATAATCAACGACCTTACCTTTACCTTCATCTCCCCACTGCGTACCAATCACTAAATTAACCGTCATTTTATTTCACTCAGAGGGCAATGGGAAAGACATACATAAATATGATGTTAGCTGCCATTTTTTACATAGATGTTAATTCTAGGTGGTTTTTCTAGATGTTTTTTTACAGCGCATAGCCCAGCCGATTTTATTACTGCGTTTTTGTAGTTATCAGGGAAATCTTCTGGGACCTGGATCTCTATGTTCATTTTGTTTATCATATGGGTCTCTTTGTCTTTATCTATTTTCAAGATAAGTTTAATATTTTCTGTTGGGATTTTACGTTTTTGGCAGAAACCAAGAACATAAACTCCGGTACATGTACCAATCGAAGCAACAAACAAAGAAAATGGTTCAGGAGCTGATCCGTTACCTCCCCCATGTTCTGGTTGATCAGTTTTAATCGTGAAACCTTTATATTCTGCATCAACTTTTTTACCACCTGGAAAACTAATTATCATATCCATATTGATACCATATCATACACGTAAATAAATATTTTTTATTAATGTTTGGACAAAGGTTTTATAAAACAGAGTATGTATCGGCCAGACAAATGCCTGATAATTGGAATCCATTTAGGAATGAAAATAACGTCACCAACCTAGACATCGAGTTGTTAAAAAGAGAAGTTGGTCAACGTTTTCCATTTTATGAAGTGAAATCAAACTTAAACACAGTAGCATTTTTCTGCAGAATTGATGAAGAAACTTTGGAGGAGAATTTCGACTCTTTAAGAAAATCTCTTTCTGAAAAAGGATATGTTCCAATGCTTCGCTACGAAAAAGGAGAACATACCATATATATCATTCAAAAGCCGAAAAGAAAAGAAAAATCTATATGGATTAATATCTCACTACTAATTGCAACAATTATTACTACAATTCTTACAGGTTCAATTCTTAATATGGGGCACTCTGAAATCCAGAGCGTGACCAACATCCTAGACATATTCGGTATTAATAACCTGTTTAGCGGAACTGTATTTTTTGCTCTCCCGCTCATGAGTATTTTATTTGTCCACGAAATGGGGCATTATTTCACTTCAAAAAAACATGGAATTAAAACATCCCTTCCGTTCTTTATACCTATCCCTCCAATCCTGCCTGGTTTCAACATAGGTACATTTGGTGCATTGATTTCAAGTAGCGACCCCATGCCAAATAAAAAAGCATTGTTTGATGTTGGAATATCTGGGCCTTTAGCAGGATTTATCATTGCAATACCTGTCACAGCCATAGGAATTGCCACTTCTGAAATAGTTCCAATATCTGATTTTTCTTCTGGAGAAGTTATTCTTGGAAGCTCATTTCTTTTTATTATATTATCAAACATGATACATACCATTCCAGAGGGTTTTGCCCTTAATCTGAATTCCACTGCATTTGCAGGATGGGTTGGACTTCTTATCACGTCCATTAACCTTCTTCCAGCCGGTCAACTTGATGGAGGGCATATATTCCGCGCAGTTCTTGGAAAAAAACAAAAATATGTAGGTTGGATAGCAGTTTTTATCATGATTTTTACAGGATGGACGTTTTTTGCCATTATTATTGTTCTTATGATGGGTATGATGCATCCGCCACCACTCAACGACGACACAGATATAGATATGAGGAGAAAAATACTATTCTTTGTTGCACTGGCTATATTGATATTGTGCTTTATTCCATTCCCAATATCTACGATTGGATAACATCGTAACAATTTAATACCACCACACCAATTTACCTTTGAAGTGATGCATATGAAAACATATTTAAAAATTCTGTTTAACAGTGAAGGAGCTGCTCCATCGGAAGTAAAAGATCAGCTACTAAACATGGGCTTCAAAGCAACCAAAGGGAACTATGATTTTGTTTACGACTGGAATGAAGAGTCAGCAACTGTAGAAGAACTTGTATGGTTTGCAGATAAAGTGCATTTAGCTTTAAAAAAGAACAAGATTTATTTTAGCATAGAAACAATATAGAGTTTCTATCTCTCCTTAGTTCTTTTAATTTTTTCCAGAGTTCTACTAAAGACACCCATCAGAGTATGATATTCCCATTTGGAAGGCATTGCTCTTCCCATTATTCGTCTGAACATTACACTTGTTTTTTCTTTTTTGTGTTCTGGGTAATTTATCTCTTCCAGTAAGCTGGAAAAAAAATCGAATAATCTCTCCTTTTCCATTCTTCCAATGATTCTTTTTTCCCTTGGTTCAAATGTTTTTTTGACATACAAATCATACAAAACAAGATTTACTGCATGCGAAAGATTAAGTGACAGGTATGATTCACTCGTAGGTATTCTAAGCATAATATCGCATGCTGCAATTTCATTATTGTATAGGCCATAGTCCTCCCGCCCAAAAACAAGTCCTACTTTTCCATCTAATTCAAATATTTTTTCAGATAAATCTTCAAGTAAAACAGGATTTCTCAGGTGTTTTTTATCTGTCTTAGTTTCAATGGAAGAAGTAGCAACAAGATAATCAATATTTTTTATTGCACTTCCAAACGATGAAAAAATCTTTGCATTATCAAGAATATTACATGCATGTACAGATCTAACGTAGCACTCATCATCAAGTTTGCAGGGATTTACTAAATAAAGTTTGTCAAAATCAAAATTCATCATTGTTCGTGCTACTGCACCAACATTGCCTCCATACTTTGGTTCAACAAGAACAACACAGAACTCAGTTATTGCATTTCACCATCCAACTACAGGTAATTATTACTTAACTATTTTATTCTCAATTCTTTTTCTTTCTCTTTTATCATTTCTTTATACTTGGAAGGTAAATGTCTAACCGATTCTTTTAACTCGCTGTGTCTTTTGAGTAATTCCGACCTCTTGTTTGTTTGGAGTTCTTCTAAGACAAACTTCTTTTTCACGATAAAATCGTAGAGATAATAAATACCCATACCAAAAACAATAAGCCCTATTATCAACACATAGAGGCCCCATGCTATCGCATCATCTGTGAGATTTAAGAGATCTTTAGCAACATCTCCAAACCACATCCCCAAGACACCTATAAAAAGTACAATTAATCCAACAATCATTGTTGCGATACTCAGCCCAAATACATACTCTCTAAAAAATCCAGTTATTTTTCCACTCATATCTACTTACACCTCTTTTAATATGTTTTTGCAAATCTCATCCATGTCTCCGCAGGTTTGCCACACATCGGACAAGAATATTTTTTGCATTCTTCATCATCTTCAATAGGTTCCCCTAATGTGTTGCCATCTAAAATATTTTCTATCTCAAGCGCACAATCATCATTGCCACACCAAGGCAGTTCAACAATCCCTTTCTTGTTCTTCGCTTCTTCAACGCTTTGAACCCTATGCATATTTTCGTCAAGGAATTTTTTTGCATTTTCATATAAGCTTTTAGATATGTTGTCAAGCTCTACCGTTATAGTTTCTATAGAAGCATCTTGTGAGACAGATTTCTTCTCCCCAGTATCCCGTCTAACCAGAATAATTTCTTTTTTATCTAGATCTCTGGGACCAATTTCAATTCGCAAGGGTACGCCTTTTAATTCCCAATCATAGTACTTAGTTCCAGGACTTATGTCCCTGTTATCGACATGTGATTTTATGTTTTTCTCTGCGAGTTTTTTAGATAATATCTCACATGCATCTAAGACTTCCTTTTCTTTTCCTTTGAAAATAATGGGTATTATTACCACTTGTGTTGGAGCAACTGCAGGGGGCATTACGAGTCCTTTGTTGTCGCCATGTATTCCAATAAGGGCACCAAGTATACGTTCACTCATACCATACGTCGTCTGATGACAATAGTTGTGCTCTCCACCCTCAGTCTCGTAAGAAATCTCATAAGGTTTAGAAAAATTATCCTGATACTGATGTATGGAACCAAGCTGGAGTGTTCTACCAGAGGGCATAAGTACATCTATACTAATTGTATAAAAGGCTCCAGCGAACTTGTCCCACTCTGGTCTTTTACAGAATATATATGGCATACAAAGTTTCTTAAGCAGTCTATCGGCAATCTCTCTATCTTCCTTTACCTGTTTCTCAGCGTCTTCAAAATCAACATGGCAGGTATGAGCCTCAAAGAAATGAATCTCCCGGACACGTATGAAAGCACGAGTTTGTTTTGTTTCATATCTAAAAGTATTGACTATTTGAAATATCTTAAGGGGTAAATCAGCATGTGATCGTATCCAAATAGAAAACATAGGATACATGGCCGTTTCAGAGGTTGGTCTTAGAAGCCATCGTTCCTCCAGTTCATTTGTACCTGCATGTGTTATCCAATAAACTTCACTTCCAAATCCTTCAATATGTTCCTCTTCCTTTTTAAATAATGACTCTGGAATTAAAAGCGGGAAATAAACCTCTTGATGATTTGTTTTTTCCATCTCTTCCCTTATCTGGCGATCTACATGATTCATCAGTTTCCACCCATAGGGGCGCCAGACATTCATACCCTTAATTGGATATCTTTTATCACACAGATCTGCAAGTTCTACGATCTCATTGTACCATTCATTAAAATCTTCGTCTTTCTTATATTTTGTCTCTGGCATTCAGATTCAACCTGTAAATCGAAAAAGAAAATATACTCTTAAAGATGACGGTTTAAAAGAGAAGGCTTATACTCCTCTTCCTTCCTTAGCTTTAATGCGTAGTTCTTTAGACCTGCATCTTCTGCATCTTTTTGCCCGGAATGCGTTTGATGCACCACATTTCATGCATATCCTTTTGTTTAATAATCGTGCCTCAGCTTCTGGAAATCTTGCCATATGATAACCGCCTATGTAGTGTACCGGAATGAACCGATATTATTTAAAGATAATGCAGCCCGTTTCTCCAGCAAATTCCATATTTTTCAATGAACTCTCAAATAACACAAGAAGTCTAAATTTATAGAAATATTCTTAACATAGTATGCCTATCCCTTCATGGTGAAAAGGATATGAAGGGGAGGACTACTTGTCCAAAATGTAAACATGAGTTTGTCCTGGATGCACCAGACGTTAGTGAGAAGTGTGAAATTGTCTGCCCCAATTGTGGAGATAAATTCACCATTCAGCCTACATCATGCGATTCAAAACCAGAAGATGAATGCTTTTGGGAGGAACATGGAGAGCCGCGTAAAACTATTCTATCATCCATTAAGCCAAGAACAGATAAGCCAACTATAGCAGCAGTTCTCTTGATTTCTGTTTTTGCCATAGGTATAACATCAGCAGCTTTTTCTGATGCTTTTATAGAAACACCATTAGATGTATTAGCTAACGTTGGGATGACTGGATCTGTAGATTTACTAGTACTTGATCAATCAAACAAGTCTCTAGGAGAAGTGTCTATAATAATTGATGGAACATCTACCACTACTGATGAAAATGGATCATATTCTGCTGAGAACATTTCACTAGGAATAAAAAAAGTAGAAGTCTCGCTTACAGGATACAAAACACTAACTCGCGAAATACTTGTTGTTCCATTTATCACATCATCTCATGAAATAATAATGGAGGATGGAAATGGTGAAAAATATATTCCTTTTGATACTATTGGCTGCTCTATTATTCTAGTGATTTTTTCAGTTTTTGCATTGCTTGCAGCAGTAATGTCTTTGAAACGTCAACATCTTGATGTTGCAGTTGTGAGCTCTATACTTAGCATATTTTCTTTTGGGTTTTTAATGATAGGTTCGATAATTAGTATTATCGCGTTGATTATAATTCTAAAGTCCAGAGATGAGTTTGAAAATGGAAAGAAGGGGAAAATCTTCTAGAATAGTCATACTAATTTTCTTTATCTTATTTTTAATGTGGAGTGTGCTTCAATTTTTAGCCCCATTATCGTTGCCACATGGTAATATTGACGATCTGTCCGGTCTTACAGCAGTCTCAGATAACAAGGAACTGTTTAGTGACATACCCATTCCATGGAATGCAGTCTATTCCATAGGGGATAGATTATGCCATCAAAAAGCAGAACGATCATTTTTTATCAATGATAATCAGATGCCTTTTTGTAGCAGATGCACGGCAATATGGCTGGGTTTGGCAATCGGCCTAGGAGTTATGGTTTTTTACAGAATTCAGTTAAATGAGAAGTTCTTATTTGTGGTTATAGCAGGTTTAGCACCCATAGGAATCGATGGAATTGGACAGCTTTTTGGTTTTTGGGAAAGTACTAACATAATGCGTGTAGTAACTGGTTTAACCATTGGTATTGCTTGCGGTATTTCCATTGGAATTATTATAGACGAAATCAAAACAATTCATCTTTTTAAAAAAACAAAAAGTAGTTAAGAAGGGAGACTTATTGGGAAATGAGGTGAAGAAGGTTGGATAACTCAAAAAATTTGCAATAATGGCATTGGCATGTATTGTATTGTCAGTGGCAGTAGCAGCAGTAGCAAGTGCACAAGATGATTATGATTGGGATTATGAAACCAGCCCAATGGACGAAATGGCAGCAGCATTGGGGCTTGGCGCTCTTGGGGGACTTTGTTGCTTTTTTATTTTCCTTCCGCTCATAATTGGGTTGTTAGTAGGAATATGGGTATACAAAGATGCAGAGAAACGTGGGAAAAGTGGAGTACTATGGTTATTAATCGTATGGTTCGTTGCTTTTCCCATTGGATTAATAATCTGGTTTGTTGTACGTCCACCAATTGGCGGAGAAAAAAAGGCAGCAGCGTCTTCAGAAAGGAGATGCCCTAATTGTGGTCGCGCTATACCCGACGATGCTAGAACGTGTCCATATTGCGGTAAAAATTTCGAAGGGTAAAGCTATTTAAAAAATATATGGTAAATAGAGGACATTGGATGTAATACACATCTCCTTGTCTCCTCTTTCTATTTTTCTACCACATTCTTTTTCATTTATCTTTTACACATATTCTGGAATGTAGATTGCAGATGTTTTAGTGGTAATCATACAAAGGATTTTTACGATAGCTTTGCCTACATGAAAGAGGATGCCCATTAAAAATAGAAATATTGCTTTGGTGTATATATACGGAATCCTCACACTTGGAATCTATTTTATATACTGGGGAATCTCAACAAAAAATGAAATAAATGATGAATTTAAAACAGACATTCCAACAGGATGGTTGCTCATTATACCAATCGCCAACATATACTGGCTCTACAGATATACTGAAGCTTTTGTAACAAAAGTAAAAGGTGATGATGATACTGCATTGTGGTTCATATTATTCTGGTTGGTAGGTATAATCATGCCATGGATTGTTCAATCAGAATTAAATAAACTTGCAGATGATCCTAATCTGTTACAAACCAGAAAACAAGGACGGCGAAAAAACGACAGAATATGTCCAAATTGTGGCCGTGTAATTCCACTTGAGGCGAACTTCTGCCCTTACTGTAACAAAAAGTTTGAATCATATTTGTAAGGACACAGTATTTTGCAAACAGAAGTACACATGCGTTATTGAAACTCCTTTCTTGAGATTACTATCAGTATAATTGCTATTAGAGATAAAATACTCGATATAGGTATTATTGGGGCAAATGTAAACAATCCTAAGATACCACCGGCAAGTGCCAATCCCCACAGTTGTCTTCGTACTGACATGATACCGCCAAGTATTGCAAATACTGAAAGGAAAAAACCTACAGTTCCACATATGACAAATAACTCTTTAATCGACTCTGCAGATATATCCATTGAGTCATATTCAGGAACCATTGATTCAAGCTCGGGCAGGATAAACGTTTCTATAAGAGAAACATCTATTGCCGCGATCGATAACCACCAAAGTATAGAAAGACCACCCGCAATCATCAATAGAACACCAGCTATGAGTGGCTTTGAACTTTTATCTGAAGGCTGCTTAAAAGGATCGCCTATTACATTTTGTTCAAACATTTTATCTTCAAAATCAGCTGCAGGCACACTTCCTCTTTCCAATGATATACCACCTTTTAGTTTCAATAATGTGATGATTGCTATTTATTTCTATCCAGATTTCCTACTTCTATCTCTTTTTCGACTTCTTGACAGAATTTTTGGCATTATCTTTTTAACTACATACCAAAAAACGATGCCGCCATATACGACAAGCCCAGCAACAATTCCAAGTTTTAAGTATAAAGAAGGATCATCTGAAGAAACTATCATCATGTCAATTATGAAGTTAAATGGTATTTGAATTATCATAGCTGCCAAAAGATATTTGGTTAGTTTTCCAGCATATATCCCGTAACCTATACATGCCCCAGTTGCTCCGTGAAATAATATAATTCCTAGTGAACCTATAACTATTAACGACAAAGCATACACATCACTTGTGATCAATGAACTTACAGCTATAATTAGAAATGGGGTGAATACAGAGCCAAATCCCAAACCTAGGGATAATCCATAGATGGTTGTTTCTCTTTTTTCATGGAATCGGCCAACGTTTAATATCATCGTTTTAAACAATTGCTCAAATAGGGCAAATAGGATTATATATGCAATTACTAAAGGTAAAGTAAAAGATCGTGCTATTGCCGCAAAAAATCCTAAGATAATTCCCACTACAAATGTTAAGAAAATATTTTTCTCTTTATAGTGTCCCTCATAACCCTTCAAACTAATGTAAAGTAGTATCAGTGCCGGTATTATACCAAGAAATAGGCTTGTCTGCGGTATTACGTCCATATTTTAATCAGAGTGAAATGGGAAAGAATATATTAAATATTATCCCTAATTTCCCTATAAAATCGACGATATTCTTGACGAAATTTTACTAAATCTCTTCTTTTTTTCTTTATATTTTTTAACCTATTCATATTATTCTTATGTCAAAACAATATAATGTATATAAAAATATATATAACGGCTAGGTCTGGGATGTAAAAACAATATAGCAATAAGTGGTCATATTAAATTTTTGGCATTATGGTTAATAAGGCAGTAATAGAAAATAAAGGGAATATAAAGAATAATGCAACCCATATAGTAGTTTAATGAATGTTGTTAATGATTACTTGATATCTTGAACTTTATATTGCTATTTAAACGGTTTACCGTTTTTCTGTTATATACTGTTGTTTTGTTGAAATATCATATTTGCATTCTTTCATTATATTGCCTTGAAATAAAATCAAGGAAATACAGTAAATATTTCTGATATTCTATGGGTTATTATGAAATATCTAATTTTTACTAGCAAGTCTACAAATTTCCTCATACAGAATGCCAAAGATATTTTGAGGTTTCTACAAAAATATCTTTTCGCTTATTAGAGGATGGAGCAATACCTGGCAAGTTTTAAAATTCGATAAAAGTTTATTTTTTATCTTATAAAAAAATTATAAGAACTATGATTGGTATATCCTTTTCATTATTGGAGATCTCTATGATATGGGGAGACAAAAAACAGAAAAAAGTACTTTAAAAAACATTCATAATGATATCAAAGAATTAAAACAACTACATGATCTTAGCTCAATTGAAACAATAATAGTCACAGTATCAATTTCAGCTATAGTACTGGGGATTACTATATATCAAAATGCAGATGGAGATATTAGGTGGCTTATTGCTGGAGGGGCACTTATACTAATGGCATTTTATCCAGCATGGCTAATTCTTTCATCATTTGTTTCAAAAGATCGTTTTAAAAGACTAATAAATTTGGAAAT
>JAUWWG010000013.1 GCA_030616985.1 Thermoplasmatota archaeon | reverse complement strand
TCTATATCTTTTGTTTCTTCAGTAATCTTTTCTTCCTTTGTGGTTGATTTATCTTCCTCAGATTTCTCATTGAACCCTTTAAAGAAATTTGTAAATTTATTTCCCAAGCTTTCTTTTTGTTTTTTTCCTTTTTCACTCGAGTTCATTGAATTGCGATAATCCTCAAACCATAACAATGCAGATTGATACTCATCTCTCATCATCTGAAGAACTTTATCATATTCTTCTTTGTCTTTCTCTTTTAGTTTCTCTAGATATTTCTTTTCTTTGGGTATGGTCCAAGGTTTATCTGGTTTACCAAATAGTTCTCTGTCTCTTTTTTCTTTAACATAGAAAAATACGACATAAATCATTATTAAGATTATAATTACTAATGCCATTGAAAAGATTAATAATGGTGAGAAGTAGAATCCCCGTGTTGTAACCTGAACCTGGGCAAAGTATTTATTATCTGGATATTTCAAAGAATATGCGCTAATATTTAATGTATGTGTTGTGCCAGGATCAAAGAATGTATCTTGAGTGTATACATAAAGAGTAACAGTACGTGTTTCCCTAGGATTTAGAACAAAGCTTTGATCAGATAGTAACCCTGTCACGTCGTCGTCCGATTCCACTGTTGCAACAAAAGTATCAATGAAATAGCCAAGATTGGTAACTTCTATTTCAAAGTTGACAATTGAATCAGGTGGAACTTCTTTTACTGTATCAATAGGTTTTACATCTAAATAATTTAATTTTTCAGATTTTACAGGTATGCTAAAATATGATGATCCATATGGGGAACTGTCTTTTAAATATCTAGTAGCTTTAATTTTTATTGTGACAGTGTTCTCTGCCGCCAATTCATCAACGTTTACTCTTAGTTTAAGATCTGCAGTTGTACCATCTGTAGATTGAGGTATTGTATTTGGATAAATACTAGCGATCCATCCCTTAGGATCTCCAATAATCTCAGTTTCTAGTCTTACTGATGTATAACCTAAATAAGATTTCCAGTCTCGATGTCTAAAATTAGGCCACCAAATTCTAACTGTCCAGAAGCTTACTAATTTTCCTATTATACTATCTTTATACTCTTTACTTGTAAAGATCCAGGTAAAACGTGAAAGATTAGTCCAATTTATACCCAAACGATCAACATACTTAAGTTCAATAAAATTGTCTTCATCTGGAATTATTGGAGGAATCTTGTTGTTAACTGGAAGTATGGACAACTCTGCTCCTGATTCGGATTCCTGCTGTCCAACAGTCGTTAAAGTTGGAAAAAATATGCATAATACTATGAATATTGATATTATTCTAATACCTTTCATCATGATAGACATCCTGGCTTATGGAGGATCGTTAGTACAATCCAATGAGACATATAGACAGTAAGAATCCTTTATTACGAATGCTTGCGTTTTTTGATAATAATCATAGTTATTATCAAGGCCCCCAATACACCAAAGAGTTCAAATCCTGGAGTCGAGAATCCTCTGCTTCTAACTGATAGTTGGAAAGGGACGGGGGTACCAATTAAACCAGATTGATTTCCACCTCCACCTGGAGGTGAGAATTGAGGTGTGAATTCAAGAGTAATTGTCTCTAGTTCGTTATGCCATCCGAGCCCATAGGGTGGGGTTATTGAAAATGATAGCTCGGCAATATTATCGCCGCTTGTTTCTCCAGCAGCAGGTATTACAATTTGTGATTGTGCAAGAAGAGGTGCCCATCCCTCTGGGTAATCAGTAACTTTTACTGTTACAATTGTCTCTTTGTTTCCCAGATTTGTAATTTTTATTGGAAAGCTAACGGTAGTCTGTGGTTCGACAACTCTAGCAGGTTGCTCTGTATATACATTTATTAAGGGAATATACCCTGGGGTGAATACCATATTGAGTTCAGCAGAATTTGCAGGTACATGGTTGTTTAATACAGAATCTGTCTCTGCTTTAATTCTAAGGGTAAATGGCCGAGCGGGGGCATCTTTATAAGGAGCTATAGTAACTGCAGTAGTTGTTTCTGTAAATTCAGTATCTATATCAATATAAGGATTTGGGTTGACTAAAGAGACGGAAGCCCAATCTGGCTCATTTAAGATCTCCATTTTTACCTTAACTGCCGTGATTATGAATGTTTGAAAAAATATCATTCTTAATGCGGTATTATCTAAAATGTTTTTAGGAACTTCAACCTTATATTTAATAGTCACGGGGATTGTAACCGCTGGACCATCGGGTTGAACTGCCTGATTTAAAAATTCTTGATCGTAAGTCATTTCTAATATTGAGTTAAAAGTCAAAATCTTATCTGCGGCTGAAGCAGAGGGAACAATTGATATAATAACACTAATTAATAGAATGAGCATGATTATGCTTACTTTAGCTGCTCTAAATTTTTTAGCCATTTTTTAACACCTTATTATATATTTTCATTATATTCTTTATATTTCGCCCTATTTAAATATTGTTGTACATTTATTACATAATTACTATACTATTGCCGTTATACCATAATTCAATTTTATGTATCATAGTATAACAATATATATAATCTCCATTATATAAAAGGATTCCTTTAAACTCCTGTTTCAACCAGCGGAATGGCTACTAAACATATGTAAGACAATACAAACTATGTTCTACTTTACAACATCAATTTCTGAACTTTCGTCTTTGGTTTTTTCTTCTTTTTTTATAGTAGCAACTCTCTCGGGGAAATGAGAAAGAATGACTATATCACCAACAGCATTGACCCACCTATAAGGAACAGCCACATCAACAGTACCCTCGACAATTGAAGGATTCGTATTAGTCACTAACAGACTGCTAACACGTTTTTCATCCATATCCAAGAAAACATTTTTAACATGTCCAACATATGTTCCCCCACGAGTGTAGACCGGTAGTTTAAGAAAAGATGTGACCTCTTCCGCCTTAACGTTAGTTTCTTTTTCCATCATGTAACCAAAATACATTCCCCCATATTAAAATGTGATGGTGACAAAAGCGAAATCTTTTTTGTGTTTGGCAGCATGTTGTATAATTAATGGAACCAAAAAACAAGAGAAATATACATTGCAGCATACTTCAAGAGCTTAACGAATACAGGGAAAAAGATTTTACATTTGCTAGTGGACACATACTTGGCTCCATGTGTACACAGCCGCACCCAATTGCAAAAGAAGCTTACATAAAATTCCTGGAAACAAACACAGGAGATCCTGAACTATTCCCTGGAACAAAAGAAATTGAATTTAAGTTGATAACGTTCATTTCAGAGTTGCTGAACGCGCCAAAAACAGCGATAGGACAAATCATAAGCGGTGGAACAGAAGGAAATATAACTGCAATGTGGCTTGCGAAACGGCTAACTGGAAAAAAGGAAATCATACTCCCAGAGAGTGCGCATTTTTCTTTTCAAAAAATCGCATCACTAATGGATATGAAACTTGTCTCTGTGCCGTTAAATGAACATTATTATGTGGATATTACAAAAATCAAAGACAAAATAAATGAAAATACTGCAGCTATTTTAGGAATTGCAGGTTCAACAGAACTGGGAACAATTGATCCCATTCCTGAATTAAGTGAAATTTGTTTGGATGAGAACCTATTTTTTCATGTTGATGCTGCCTTTGGTGGTTTTGTGATACCGTTTCTAAAAGATTTAAATTTTGATGTGCCGGAGTTCGATTTCCGATTAAAAGGTGTAAGTACTATATCACTTGATGCCCACAAAATGGGGTACTCAGCCATCCCCTTAGGAACAATTGTAATCAGAGACAAAAAATGGCTTGATGAGATAAGTGTGGAATCCCACTGCATCAGTAGCAGAAAACAAGCAGGCATACTTGGAACCAGATCTGGTGGTCCAGTTGCTGCTGCGTATGCCGTTGCAAGATATCTTGGTAGAGATGGCTACAGAAAAGTGGTTGAAAACTGCATGAACATCACGAAATATACAGAAGAAAAAATAATGGAGATGGGTTTAACTCTAGTTACAAAACCCACGATGAACGTACTTGGCGTAAAAATGAAAAACGTACCAGAATTTGTAAAAAAACTATCGGAATATGGGTGGAAAGTTAACAAGATAGATCGCCTTTCATGTATACGCATTGTTATAATGCCGCAGACAACAAAAAAGATCATAGATGAGTTTATTCCAGTATTTAGAAAAACTTGTGAAGAGGTGGGAGAACTATAAGTCTAGAACAGCTAAAAAAATCATTAGAAGAAGCACCAGTTGTAAAAAAGGGAGAATATCCCTATATTATTCATCCAATAACTGATGGTGTACCATATATAAAACCAGATTTATTAGAAGAAGTTACCTGCGAAATGCAAAAACTTATAGAAAAATGCGGTCAAATAGACAAGATTGTAACCATAGAGGCAATGGGAATACCCCTTGCCACAACATTATCATTGAATATGAACATTCCATTCACAATCATTAGAAAAAGAAAATACGATTTTCCAGATGAAGTAAGTGTCGAGCAGGCAACTGGCTACTCGAACTCAAAACTGTACATAAATGGTCTCAAGAAAGGAGATAAAATCGTTATTGTCGATGATGTGTTAAGTACAGGTGGAACCCTCCGGGCAGTTTTAACTGCTCTTAAAAAAATGGGTGTAGTTATCAAAGGTGTGTTTATAGCAGTAAACAAGGGAAACGTGGCCAAAGAGATAATGGATGAATCCAACGTAAGTATTATTACCCTAGTTAACATAGATATTATCGACGGCAGAGTTGCTATAAAAAGCACATAGGAAAGTATTTCATTGTTATGGTCATATATGATACGAGGTTAAATATGGTGGAGAAAGTAGCTCAACATACACATTGTCAGATATGCGGGAAAGCCATTCCAATTGCGGAAACACTTTGTTCAGAGGAATGTAAACAAAGATACCAAACCATGGTTAAAAAAAGAAAAATGCTTGTGTATATAATGTATGGTTTGATAGCTTTCATATTAGTACTGTTCCTGTTTGGCAGCATCTAGTAAATCACCAAGTTTATAGGGCAGTTAAAGCAGATGAGCTATCAAAATAACAAATTTTTAAAGTATTTTCAAGAATATGTAATTGATGGAAAAGTAGTATCGTAAAACCACTTATTTTGTCATTTCATGTTAATATTAGAGAATGTTTATATAATATTAGTTACAAAAATATTTGATGAAGTTTGCGATGAAAGGGATTAAAGAGAAAAAACAGAAAAAATTAGCTATTGCTAGCGCCATCATGTTAATGATAGGTTTTGTCAGCCTTATTTTGGCCGATGATATGAATAGATTGTTGATATCTGTTGTTTGCTTATTTTTGGGTTTGTTTCTCTTAGCCTTGGCAGCAAATGAGTTAGATAGAAAAAAGAAAGTTTGAGCGACATAAATACTTAATCTATATGAAGAAACACAGATTTATAAAGCAATGAATGTTATAAAATTGTGATCCGAGGAGGAAAAATATGGGTAAAACAAAAATTGAATGTCGGAAGTGTGGAAAGATCTGTGAAGTAGAAACTCATGAACTACGAGATGTAATCGATGCAGTATGCCCTAAATGCAGTTCAGAACATATATTTATCAGAGACATCCATCTTGATGTCTGAACTCAAAACAAGGGTTGATTCTATTGAAATTACGCCGCAATAACTTATGCGGAAAACCAGTAAAAATTAATTTTTGTGCATTTTTACTTAAAATAGATAAAAACTAACTCTTTAGGAAATATGGTTCAATAAAGGTTAGTGAGTTTCTTATTCAGCAAGTTCTTCCTGAAGATCTATCACCATCTCAGTAAGTACATCTTCGAAAATTTGATGGCGATATTCCTTGATCGCACCATTTGATAAATGAGCCCTTGCTACAAAGTCTCGTCCATCTTTTATTATTTCAATGTGACAAACCGTCTCCATATGTACCCCTATCCAATCTCTACCCCAAATCCATCGAATGTATTTATATTTTTTGTGGATAAGGTTTAATTCATATATCAATAATATGACAATTGAGGTGAAGTATTGGAGAAAGTAAGAAAACCCGTGGTAGCAGGTCAGTTCTACGATGGAAATAAAGCAAATCTGGAACAGAATATTAAAGAATGTTTTCTAGATAAAAGAGGACCAGGAAAGTTACCAGAAGCAAATCAAGGTAAAAAGAACGTTAAAGGTTTAGTTGTACCCCATGCAGGCTACATATATTCAGGTGCCATAGCTGCCAATTCTTATTATTACCTTTCAAAAAATGGTTTTGCCGACACGTTTATCATTCTCGGTCCAAATCACACAGGAATGGGCTCAGGAGTGTCAATAATGACAGAGGGATCATGGGAGACACCGCTAGGGACAGCCCCAATAAACGAGACTCTAGCTAAGAAACTATGGACAGGAATAATAGACAAAGATCAAATTGCCCATACGCATGAACACAGCATAGAGGTGCAACTCCCATTTTTACAGTTTTGTGCCAGAGACAAAAAATTTGATTTTATACCTATCTGTATGGCTATGCAAGATTTTGAAACATCAGAAGAAGTCGGAAATATCTTAGCAAATGCAATCAAAGACTCAGATGAAAATATTGCCATCATTGCAAGTAGTGACTTTTCTCATGCGGGTTTCAACTATGCAAGCATGCCGCCATCAGGAGTAAGAGTTGATAAATATGCAGAAAAACAGGATAAACTTGCAATAGAAAAGATTCTTGAAATGGACCCCAAAGGATTAATTGATACAGTTCATAAAAACAATATCACAATGTGTGGCTATGGTCCTGTGGCAGTCATGCTGACAGCATCCAAAATGCTTGGTGCAAAGCAGGTGGAATTACTTAAATATGGGACATCCTATGAAGTGCAACCTAGCAGTTCCTGTGTTGGCTATGGTGCTTTAGCAGTATATTAAGGTGAAAATAACATGAAAAGAAAACCAGTCAGAGACATTCAGTTAAAAAAGGGAATGAATTCAAACGATCTAATAAAAGAACTCTATGAATCGGGTGGTTTCAGTGCGAAAAAAGTGGCTTTGGGTGTTGACATCCTCGAAAAAATGATCAAGGAAAAAAACTGCATACGATTTCTTTCGTTTCCAGCGTGTATCTGTTCAACAGGAACCAGGGGAGTTATAAAGGAACTATTGAAACGGAAATTGTTTAAGGTCGTCATCACAACTGCAGGCACACTGGATCATGATTTAGCTCGAGTTTGGAGAGATTATTATCATGGATCGTTTATGGCAAATGACAAGGAACTCCACAATGAAGGTATTAACCGGTTGGGAAACATTTTCATACCAAACGAATGCTATGGAAAGATACTTGAAGAAAAAATGCAGCCCATTTTAGAAGAACTCTATAAAACTAAGAAAAAATGGTCAACAAAAGAACTTGTCTGGGAGTTTGGAAAACATCTCGAAAATGAAAAGAAAGGAAAAGATTCAATAATATACTGGGCGTGGAAAAACAAAATACCAATGTATATACCTGGTATCACAGATGGTGCCTTCGGCTCTCAGATTTGGATGTATTATCAAGAACACAGAGATTTTACTATCGACTTACTAAAGGACGAGCAAGAACTATCCGACATTATTTTTGACGCTGAAAAAAGTGGTGCCTTCATCATTGGCGGAGGTATATCAAAGCATCACACCATCTGGTGGAACCAATTCAAGGGCGGACTTGATCATGCAGTATACATCACAACTGCTGTAGAGTATGATGGAAGTCTCAGTGGTGCTCAGACGAGAGAGGCCATATCATGGGGCAAGGTAAAAGAAGAAGCAGATAATGTAACCATAGAAGGAGATGCAACAGTTCTTATGCCTCTTATGATTAGCGCATTGTTTGAAAGATTATTGCCAAAATAGTGACTTCATGATCATTTTAATCTTTTTAGGTAACTCTGGCAGCTCTTTTCTTTCATATAAATCAAGTGCCGATTCAACATAAACGTTCACTGTTTCATTAAAATACCATCTACCATAATCAGCATCTGCTCTAGCCGGACTGCCAACATAGCCATCCTCTAAACCAAGCTCTTTAAACGTTTTTCCAAGAACGCGTGGAGATTGAAGATCTCTGTAAATGTTCTGTAGTTTTTTATGGGATTCGTCAACCAAATAAGGATATTGATATTTCATCAGAGACGTCTCCCTGAAACCTGCATGCATCTCTTTACTAGTATCAAAACCAAGTTTTGGTTCACGCTTCTCTACCTCGTCATTATAGAAATACGGACTCCAAGGTTCACAAATTCTCATATCGTATTTACGCATGATACGCTCCATGCCAGAATATATGCCTTTAAGGTGACCAATGGCCATATGATATGTACAAATTATCAGATATTTGAATCCATGGCTCGCAAGAGACGATCCTATACTATAAATTACATCCCTAACCACTTTTGAACTAACTGAAATACTACCTGGAAAATCAGTATTAAACTTACAATATCCCAAAGGAACGGCGGGCAAAAGAACGTATGTTAACTCAGGATTTTTTCTATTCAAAATCCTAATTGCTTCAGTAGCTGTATCTTTTGCCGTCAAAAGATCGGTTCCTACAGGTAAATGAGGACCATGTTCTTCCAAAGGACTAATTGGGAGGAAAAAAATCGTTTTCTTTTTGTCTAATTCTTCAATCTGTTTCCAACTGAGCTCGTCCATCTGAATAACCTTCATGTCATTCTTAGAATTACTTTTTTTAACTTTCATGTTGTCACCTTGTGTCCTTTTTCATATGTTGTTACTTCACACCCATCTTCTGTTACGATAACGGTATGTTCCTTCTGTGTAATGATACCGCCATTTATCTCAATAAGTTGTGGGTATTGCCTGATAAGCCTCAAATAAGATAGCCTTCTTAATACCAAATCGCTATTGGGAAATAGTTTTTCAGACCATCGCTCTGCAAATGGGAGTGTTTTAAACTCGTTTTTCATTTTGTTAAACAAAATTTTGGATCTATTATCTCTAACCGCTCTTGATCTAAATGATCTTTCACACATGTAAATGTTACTTCCATTTCCAGAAATAACATGACCGCCCCCATTAGTAGCAAACGGCTCTATAGCCAAAACATCTCCGGCTTTAGGTTTAATCTTGTTAAACATATTTGATACATTGGGAACTGACATACCAGAGTGAAGTTGATACCGTTCCAAACTATGACCTGTAAGATTATCTATGGGTTTGTAACCATATGATTTGACGGTTTCTTCTATTGCCTTTCCTATTTTGGAAAGGGAGACGTCTGCCTTCATCAAGCTTATTGCTTTATCTAACGCATCACTTGACGCTTTTATCATGTCGTCATATTTATGTGTTTCAACCTCAACAGTTACAGCAGTATCGGCAATATAGCCATCAACGTGTGATCCAACATCCAGTTTTATCACATCCCCCTTTTTAAAAACTAATTTATCATCATGTCTTGGACTATAGTGAGCAGCAATCTCATTTCTGGAAATATTAACTGGAAATGAAAGACCTACTCCTTCATCCAGTATCTTTGATTCCACACTGTTTGCAACCTCCAAAAAACTGACCCCGGGCTTTACTAGACCTGCCCCGTAATCTCTGGCCTCCGCTAAAATCTTACCAGCACGTTTATATTTCTCATAAACGTCATCATCCATGTTCAATCACATCAAATATTTCTTCCTTAGTTATTGCTCCATCTCTGACTATTCTTGGCTTACCCACAGTCATATCAACAATAGTAGACGGCAGACCATTTAATTTCCCATAATCAAGATAAACAGCAACATCACCGGAATTAAACTGCATCTTTATATCACTTATAATGTCTGGCACTTCTTTACCGTGAACATTCGCACTTGTGACTGTAATTGGACCGTATCGAGATAACAACTCCAAAGCAACATCATTATCAGGTATTCTCACAGCAACATTATCAAGCCCGCCGGTAACAACATCTAAAATAACACTTTTTTTGTTTAATATCATAGTCAACGGACCCGGTAGAAAATACTCTGCCAAATCTCTAGCAATGTCGCTCACAAAAGCAATCTTTTCAATATCAACAAGATTTGACACAGCTACCGGCAATGGATTGTCCAGCGGTCTCTTCTTAACTTCAAAAACCTTTTTAACAGCGTCTTTGTTATAAATATCAACACCAAAAGCATACAATGTATCAGTGGGATAAACTACAATATCCCCATTCTGTAACGCTTCAATAGCTTTGGACAGCTCAACTTTCTGCATATCTATTTATTTTCTGTTTTTAAAAAATCACCCAAAGTAAGACCACTACCTGGCCGAGAACCACTTGGAATATTGGGAACTTCCTTGGCCTTCTCAACAAGAGTGATCCCTAATTCTTTCTCCAACTTGCCAACAACCTCATCAGAAGGTCTTAGATCACCGTTCTCAATCTTAGAAATAGTAATCGTACGCTCGCCGATATTAAATCCCAATTTCTCCCTGCTGAGTTCCTTTTCCTTCCTAGCCCTCTTAATTAGATCATTCCAACCGGATACAAGCTTCGTATCCATTTCTACATACACGTCTCTTTCCCTGGGTCTTTTAATCCGCCCTAAAATGGATTTTTGAACATCAACAGGGGCAACATCTTTTACACTCTTTCCATGCTTCATGCAACCAGGACACAACATCATCCTAACGCCATCAACAAGAGCAGGTCTACAACCAGAACTTCCCATACCACAAAGTTCACATTGCATGTCTATCATACCTCCAAACAACAATTTTATATTAAACCAGCTTTTTGTAAAGCCATCAAATCCTCAGTGCTAAGTTTCTCACCACGCCTAAATTTCTCAAATATTTCATCTGCTTCCTTCTGAGCAATTGTAGCCTCCACAGTTTTTCTTTTCTTAAATCTCTTATCGCGAGCAGTTGAGACTTCTCTTTCAAAGTCATGAATTTTATCAACATAATCTATAAACTCTCTATGAACGACATCAGCCTGAATCTTTGTCTCAACAATCATCTCCTGAATACCATTTACTTTTTTAATCAGGTTATCCAACTGTCTAATCAAACCGATCATATCTTCATGTTCTTCCTGAGCCCTTGTTGCCAGTTTCTCTACCATATCGTGCTGTTTTTCCGCCTTTTGCTTAACAATCTTCTCCTCTTCAACAGCCTTCTTGAGTTTGGGATCTTTATTCAAAATCTCCTCTTGTTCCCTAATCGTTGCATGAAGTCCTGAAATAATCTCGATCACTTTTTTCTCTTTCTGAGCAGACATAGGTTGAGTCATCTGCTCAGTTTCCAGAGTTCTAAGTTGTTTTCTGAGATCATTTAAGTTTGCACCTGCAGCAGTTGAGCGTTCCCTCTCTAATTCCTCAATTTTTTTCTTAATCTCACTATATGCTTTGTTGAGTTTGTTCCTCTGTTCCTTTGCATGTTTTACTCTTTCGTTTAATTCATCTCTAGTCTTCTTGTGATCATAAATTTTATTTCTCATTCCCCGAATAGCAGAGTTCAACTCATCTCTCTCATCAGCAAGTTTTTTTGATTTTAAATGCAATTGGTTTCTTTTTTCTTTTAACTCATTAGCTTTCTTCTGAAATTCATCCTTCTTTGATTCTAAGTCGTCTATTGATTCGTCCATTCCAAACCTCTAAAGATAGTAGCCTCTATTATGTAAAATATAAAGTGTTTATTAAGTATTTCGAAAGATGATAGCTTACCTCCAATATTTAGATAAATAAACTTGCCCCTATGGAACTAACATGCGGCTAATTAACATTCACTTTATATATGTTTCTCCACCTTTAATTTTGTACGCTTGTGTGAAAAACATTAGAACAGACGTGAAACGCTAATACAGTTTTTCCTTCGATCTTTGTCGAAACAGAATTATACCGTCAACGACAACTGCCAATATTCCTGTTATAAAAACCATATCAAAAACGTTTGCACCACCTATAACTGCAGGCGTTGGTGTTTCTATAGGATAGTTTAATAATTCAGCGAGATGAAGGAAATCAGCACCTATCAAAACTCCAATTGTTCCAGAAATATAAGCCAGAGGAGCTGCCTGTCGAAAAGTGTTCCAGGATAGAAATACAGAAGCGAAGCTAGCAAAAATAGCAGGAAGAAGCCAGAATGGAAAAGGAGATACTATTCCTTTTTCTGGAACAGGATAGGTAACGAAGAAAGTTATTATTGTAACAGTCAACGTTCCCAATAATATTTTTTTTAAGGCTATTTTCTTTTTTATGCTAAGGTAAATGCTCAACAATATGGGTATAATTGCCCCACCAGCGTTAATACCAACCAACCAATTGTTGTAAGTAAACAGTTTAATATTTGCTAAACTAAACCCAATGTATCTATCGATAAAACCATATCCAAAGATGAAGGAAGCGAAAACTATAATTATCGCTTCAATTGAAGAAAAACCCATGTCTTTAAATGCCCTTGTCAAAATTAAATATCCAATATACAGAGCCAAAATGGGTAAAAAGATGTAGAAAAGATATAAGCATAGTTGGGTAATTTCAGACACAACAGACATGACAAAAACCTTTGATATAGATATTATTTATAAACCTTGTTTATATCTCGGTTGGAGACAGTGATACAATATGGATTCATTTCTTAAAAAAGAATGTGATTTAAAATTCTTTCATGACAATGGCTTTGTAAGGAAACAATGTACCTCCTGCAAAGCATACTTTTGGACATTAGACCACGATGCAAAACTTTGTGGAGATCAGCCGTGCGTAAAATTTAGTTTTATTGACAATCCACTTGGTAAAAAACCATTATCTCTTGCAGAGGTGCGTGAAAGCTTCCTTTCCTTTTTTGAAAAACACAATCATTCAAGACTCCAATATCCTGAAACAGGTGAACGATGTACTGTTATAGCACGATGGCGGACTGATATATATCTAACAATTGCTAGTATTGCTGATTTTCAACCACACGTTACAAGCGGCGAGGTACCGCCACCTGCAAACCCACTTGTTATCTCACAACCATGTATCCGTCTTAATGATCTTGAGGACGTAGGTAGAAGTGGTCGTCATCTAACAATGTTTGAGATGATGGGACATCACTCATTCAACAAAAACGTTGATGAGATTTATTTCAAAGAAGATACCGTGCGTCTTTGTGATGAATATTTTGTGAAACACATAGGGATACCACGAGAAGCAATTAACTACAAAGAACAACTCTGGTACGGTGGTGGAAACGCAGGACCCTGCTTAGAGGTACTGACAGCAGGACTAGAAATTGCCACTCTTGTTTTCATGAATATGAAGGAAGATTCAGATGGGGAGTTTATAATAGAAAGTAAAAAATATACAAACAACCCACTAAACATTGTTGACACAGGGTATGGACTAGAACGTATAGCATGGGTTACTCAAGGCACTTCTACTGTTTACGATACTGTGTTTCCTGAGATGCTAGAATGGTTAAAAAATCATACTAAGAATACCTCTGATACGCAGAGTATTTATTCTCTTGCAGATCATACTAAATGCTTGGCTTTTATGCTAGGTGATGGTATTGTACCATCAAATGTTAAAGCAGGATACTTAGCACGTCTTATTATCAGAAGATCACTTCGTTTCATGGAAAAACTTCAACTAAATGTTTCTTTGAAAGAACTCGTAAGTATGCAGTTGGATTTTCTTGAAAAAGGATTTCCATCACTTAAAAAAAGAAAAGAACAAATTGATGAAATACTAGACATCGAAACAAAAAGATACATAGAGACATTATCTAAAGGAGAAGGACTAGTTAAACGAATTTTGAAAGAAAAAGAAAACATTGATACAAATGAACTCATCACATTATACGATACACATGGGATGCCACCTGAAATTGTGAAAAACATTGCAGAAAAAGAAGGTACATCTGTTGAAATTCCTGAGAATTTTTATTCAATGATCGCTGAACTTCATTCTCATGAAAAAAAAGAAGAAACAAAACAAGATGCGAAACAAGATTTGCCGGAAACCCGTGCACTTTACTATGAGGATCATTATATAAAGGAATTTGATGCAGAGGTTATTTGGAAAAACAACACAAGTAATGGTACTGAAATTATTCTTGATCAAACAGCATTCTATCCAGAAGGTGGTGGGCAACCAGCAGATAAAGGAACACTCATCATTAATGGTAAAGAAATACTTGTTAAACATGTTGAAAAACATGGAAAAGCAATAATCCATTTAATAGATGAAAAACTAAATATTGGTGATAAAGTCCATGGACAACTTGATTGGGAACACCGATACATCCTCATGAGACACCACACAGGTACACATGTGATAAATGGTGCGCTACGTATGCTACTTGGTGAACATATTTGGCAGGCTGGATCACAATTAGGGGTTAACGATGCGCGTTTTGATTTTGCTCATTATAAGAATATAACAGAAAAAGAAAGAAAAGAAATTGAAGACTTAGCAAATAAACTAGTGCAAAAAGGACAGAATGTTGAGAAAAAAGTAATGGATCGGAATAGTGCTGAGAGAATATATGGTTTTAGACTCTACCAAGGTGGAGTTCCACCCGGAAACAGCATCCGTGTTCTTAACATACCAGGTATCGACGTAGAAGCCTGTGGCGGAATGCATCTAAATAACATAAATGAAATTGAAAAAATTCGCATTCTAAAAACAGAGAGAATACAAGATGGAGTAAACAGGCTTATTTTTGCAGCAGGTAAAATGGTTGATGTCTACCAGGAGGAAGAAAACAAGATGTACAGTCAAATTGTGAAAACTCTCAGTAATGTTTATGATATAAAAACACAGGAAAATGTCTCTGGACAACTAAAAGGTGTTTCAAAAATTTTCTCAGTACCAGTTGAACAAGTTGATAAAACGATAAAACGATTTATTAAAGAAACAGAGGAACAAGGAAAAACAACAGTTGATAGTCTAATTGATGCATGTAACCATCTTTTCAACGAATGGAAAAAAACACAGAAAGACAAAAAGAAAATATCATCGGGTGAGATTGAAAAACTTATGAATCAGGCAGAAACAATTACTGGAACTACAATAAAAGTTATCATTGCAAAAACAACTGGGGAAGGTACATCCATTGGTGGTGCAATAATAGAGGAAGGCAACTATGTCGTACATATTTTTGATGGGAAAAAACTTGTATCAATGGCCTCAGAAAATGTTGACATTGACCTAAGGGAAATCGCACCAGCGATCGGCAAAATTCTTGGTGGAAGTGGTGGCGGAAAACCAAAACTTGCCCAAAGTGGCGGGCCTAACCAAGATAAAGCCAATGAAGCTTTGGAAAAAGCCAAGGAATTAACAATAGCCGCATTGACTAACAGATAGTTTTCACTTATTTCAAATTCTGCTGTAGTAAGACATAAATTATGACGGCCTCTTTTCATTAACTGGGCAGTTCTTTGAGTCACCTGGAGTACATTCAAAATACTCCCCAGTTTTGTAAAAATGTTCAAAGTTATCTAGCCATCTCGGCTCTTCTTTAAACTTTTGTACAAATTCAACAAATTTTGTTAGCCGCTTCATTGTTTCTGGAGTCACAATATGTTCTATTTTACAGGCATCCTCATCAGCAGTTTTTTCAGTGATACCCAAAATCATGAGAAATTTCTTCAATGTGTCATGTTTTCTTTTTGTCTCAATAGCTATTTTTTTTCCTTTTGAAGTCAAAGATACTCCACTATATTTTTCATAATTAATGTAATCTTCATCGCTTAATTTTTGAAAAATCTCTGTGACGCTTGCAGGCGATATATCTAAGGCAGAAGCTATGTCATTAGTATGAACCTTTCCTGTCTTACCCTGCAATATATAGATAAGTTCTGCGTAGTCTTCGATTGTCTTTTTCCTCATATTATACTCCCAACAACACTAATTTTAGAATGAACCCCACAGTCACAGCAGTTCCTACCATTATAGCTGCTGACTTCAACATGTCTTTTATCCCTAGCTCTTTGACGAGAACTGCAAATGTAGCAACACAGGGAAAATAGATTGTAAGCATAGTGGTTGCAATTACTAGTTGCATTGGACTCATTCCTAATGGAAGTAACATACCAACAGCAAGATCCTTTCTTAGAAATCCAATTATCATAGAAACACCTGATTCACCAGGCAATCCAAATAGCCCTTGCATTACTGGCGACAGAACAGTCCCCAACCATTGAAGAAATCCAACGGAGTACAAAATATTAATTACCAAAACACCGGCAAACAAAAACGGTATTGCCTCCTTTAAAAACCAACGAACTCTCATCCACGTTTTCTTTAGTATAACCTTGAGACTTGGACGACGGTATGCTGGTATTTCAAGGAAAATCTCGGGACTCTCACCTTTGACAAACTTATTCATTATGAGCCCCATAACAATATAGAGAAACACAAGCGTGAAAAACACCAAACCAATGTATTGTATGCCATACGGTCCAAGGATTCCAAATACCATTGCCATCTGAGCCATACAAGGCACGGCAATAGCAAGTAATGTCGCCGAAATAAATCTCTGCTTTCTTGTCTCTAGAGTTCTTGTCGATAAAGCACCAGGCACATTGCATCCCAGGCCAAGAAACAAGGGCACAATTCCATGACCGTGCATTCCTAACTTATGGAAAACATTATCCAACAATGTAGCAAGCCGGGGCATGTATCCGGTATCTTCCAGGATTGAAAGCACAAAGTAAAATGCAATTATGTATGGCAAAACCATACCAACTGGAACGAAGAGACCAGTTGTAAGCATCCCCATAGATTCAACAAAATCAATTTCAACCCCATATTGGCCAATGAGCAGGTTATGAATAAAACCAGGACCCAACAAGTTGCTGAGTCCAGTGATCACTGGTCTATATAACTCTTCAAACAATGGCTCGAATATATAACCGATGAGATTCTCACCAATAAGACGTACGATCCAAAATGAAAGGAACATAATACCAGCAGCAAGAGGAAGACCAGTAAGCGGCCTAATAGTCAAATCGGAAATTCGGTCTCTGATTGTGTGGTGTCGGTGCTCAACTCTTTCAACCTTTTCGATAAGAGATCCAATCTCTATCCATCTACCCTCTCTGCTTGTCGGTTTTACTTCTTCATTGGTTTTTGCTTCTTTTATCCTAGAAACAAGTGTTTTTATACCTTCTCCAGTCAGTGCAACCGTTGGAACGATAGGAATGCCAAGTAGGTTCTCCAGTTCTTTTTCATCTATTTGTATTCCCAGATGATGTGTTTCATCCCATATATTCAGAGCGATAATTACTGGTATGTCTCCTTCAAGCAGTTCAAGAGCTAGATATAGATTTCTCTCCAGATTTGTTGCGTCCACGACATTTATTACAACATCAGCTTCCTTCAGCATTTTTAGAGCGACTTCTTCTGCCTTGTTTGTAGATTCAAGAGAATACGTTCCTGGAGCGTCGATAATTTCGACGTATTATTTACCTATTTTCATCTTACCTTTTGAAAAATCCACCGTAGTTCCTGGGTAATTTGATGCTATTACATTTGCCCCAGTGAGTCTCGAAAAAACCACGCTTTTCCCAACATTAGGATTCCCCATTAAGACAATCTTTTTCACTGCAGCACCTCCACCATAATTTTTCGTGCCATGCCCCTACCTAAAGTCATTTGACAGCCACGTATTTCTACAGTTAGTGGCCCCCGAAATGGTTGTCTTGAGACAACTTTAATTTCCTTTCCATTCCTGATTCCCATAGAGTCTAGCCTGTGTTGTAGGCCATGCCCTCCATGTATCATGGTTATCTTTGCTTTTTTGTTTCTTGAGAGATTCAACAGAGAGATGTCCTGATGCTCCATATTATTCACCACAAATTTTTAGGTTTGCCTAAATTATACTATGTCCAAATTAGTATAAATAAATTTTGGTATGCCTAAATCTACAAATACATAATAATTTCAGAGAATATTGTTGATAAAATTCAAACGATTCCTAGATAGCCAGCATCTCTTCCTCTACGGTAGACGATCGCTCACAGATGTACAAATTTACGCCGACATGTAATAAACATACATCGTGTACAATGTCTGGATCAGATGGCGCAAATTCTTTACAAAGTTCCATTGTAAATGAAAGGATTCCTCTTTCCCCATATAACCAATTTTCAGAAGTACCTAATGTACCCCAATATCGAGGTATAATGTAATTCCCACCAGTTATAAGACGATATTTATTGATCTGTGACATGTTTTCACCAATTGAAATAAAAATATCTTCATCTGGCGCAGGTTTTGATGTATGCATCCATGGATAAAAGATAATCTCACTATATGAATGATAAGACAGAGAAATAGAAATATTGTGAGACATAACAAAATTTTTTATTGCCCGGGTTTCATTTTCAGAAAAGGGATCCGACCCCCTATAATTAAAGCTAAAATCCAATGCATTCAGTAAAAAATGATACTTCATCGGAAACACACAATATAAATGCCAGTCATATCCATAGTTTCTGTTCAAATTAACTCCATAAGATGTAATCCTTTTCCTTAACCCAAAGGAACCGTAATTGGGAGCACAATTCTTTCTCGAGTTTGCTTCAACACCATCTGGATTCACCATAGGAATCAAAAATATCTGAGTGTTGTCAATAGCATTCCGCACTCTATTCTCAGAGGGATCTTCATCAACAAGGCCATCGCCATCATTATCAATACCATCAATCGGATCTTCACTTATTTGCCCATCCCGATCATCATCTATGTTTTCTTTTCCATAATTTTCAACCATATGTTGAATAAAAAAAATCAGCACCTCAAAAGATGGCTTTTCATTACCGTGATGAGCACCCATAAGCAAAACCCCTGGTTCATCTTCATCTTCATCTATGTTATCCGAGAGTTTTACCATCCAAATGTCTCTACCTTCATACGTTCTACCAATCGAAATCAAAGACATGATGTCAGAATGATTCTCCTTTAGATCATGGAATAAATCTGTCATTTCTGAGTATGTAAAATATTCATACGGTGCAGCATTTACAGAAATATATTGTAAATCCGATTGAGAAACGCCCAACACAGAAAAGGCAGTAGTTGACAAAAATAGACACACCGCCATGCAAATCGTTCCTTTCATAGTTAGGGTAAGTTTACTCATTTCTTTGACTCCACATTATATGAGGAAGTGCACATATAAATATTTGTTGAATAAAAAATAAAGATTTTATTATATATTCTATTTTCCACTTTTGATATGTTTTTCTTTATTTAGATGACGCTGGTAGCAACATTCTACCTGAATTCAGCTAAAAACAATATTATGAAAAAAAATTTCTATAATTTCACGGTTATGTGAACAACAGTTATTATTACTATTGTTGCCACACACAGTGCCATAACAAACCATGGTGGTATTTTGAGTGATGTTTTTTCCTCTGCATCAAAATATCGTATTAATCCTGCTGAAGAATGAAATCCTTCTCCTTTTTTCTGTTTAGACATTACTATTCACTAACTCACAATTTATAATCGTAGCATAAGGTTATGATATTTTAGTGTTTCTATTGATGAAGTTTCGCGTATTATCCCGAAATTACTTCCTTCTAGAAAATAATGTAATTGATTTAGAATACATGAGGAAGTTTTGCAAATCGTGGGACTCTTGTACCATTTATCACCCAAAAATCTCGCAAATTTTCTATTGTTGTAGGAAACATCTAAATATTGAGTATATATACGTAGCCGAGGGTGTAGCCAAATGAAGGAAATAGATGCTCTTATAAAACAAACGTTGAAGTATAAAGAGAGTGGACTTACGACTCATGAAATTGCAGAAGAACTAAATGTATCCAAAGAAACAGCAGTATGGCTCTTGAACAAAGGTAAAGAGAAAAAACCGGAGGGAGAAGTAAAAATCGGTTGGCGCTCTATCGGTGCATATCCATCAAGAATAGCAGCTATTTCAGACGCTTTATGTGATGTTTTATTGGAGGAAGAAGAGAACAGAGATATTGAGATTGATACCATTGTTGGTATCGCAATAAACGGCATTCCATATGCTACATTCGTTGCAGATAAATTAGGATTAGAACTTGCGGTTTTCCGACCACATTATGAAAAATCAGGAGCTTTTTCCTCAAATTACGCAAGCATAGAAGGAAAGAACATTGTTTTTGTGGACGATGTAGTAGGAACTGGTGATACTTTAAAAGGTGCCATAAAAACCACGAAAACTGAGAAGGGTAAACCTATATTGTGCCTGGCTGTTTTAAATAAAAAGGTTCAGAACGACATAGCAGGGGTACCTCTCCGCGCACTCATAAGAGCAAGAGTGATTTAATCCGGTTTTATCTCTTGGAGAAATCAACAATGCATTGGGCTGACGTTTTAGCAGACAAGCTAGCTAAAGAAAACAGGAAACATGTTCTGGCTACAGGGATAACTCCATCTGGACCTATCCATATTGGAAACATGCGGGAGATTCTAACAACAGATGCAGTTTACAGATCGCTGACCGATAAAGGTGTAGATGCTGATTTTATCTACGTTGCAGATGATTATGATCCTCTAAGAAAGGTCTATCCATATCTTCCCAAATCTTATGAAAAATACGTTGGAAAGCCCATCTCTGAGATTCCGTGCCCATGCGGAGATCACAAGAGTTATGCAGATCATTATCTGACTTCATTTTTAGATTCTTTGAAGGAAATCGGGGTAAAACCTCTCGTTTATCGAGCAAGCGAGATGTATAAAAACGGAGACTACAAAGAATCAATTCAAATAGCTTTAGAAAATGTCGACAAAATAAGGGAGATTATAGAAAAAATATCGAAGAGAAAACTCCCAAAAGGGTGGATTCCTTTTAACATTCAATGTGAAAAATGTGGGAGACTGTCTACTGCAAAACCAATTCTATATGAGTATCCGATTATCGAATACAAATGCGATTGTGGATACGAGGGAGAAGTAGATATAAGGAAAGGAAATGTTGGAAAACTTCCATGGAGAGTTGATTGGCCGGCCCGATGGAAAATGCTTGGTGTAACATTTGAACCGTGTGGAAAAGACCTTGCCACAGCAGGTGGAGCAAGGGATACTGGAGCAAAAATTGTGGAAGAAATATATAACTACCCTCACCCGGCATTGCTTGTTTATGAATTCATCTTGCTAAAAGGGAAAGGTGCAATGCATAGCTCCAAAGGTACCGCTTTAAGTTCTGAAGAAATGCTGAAAATGACCCCTCCAGAGGTATTAAGATTTTTACTTATGAAAAACCAGCCGGGTAAACACATTGTATTTGACTCGGGACTTGGCTTACTTAGTCTGGTTGACGAATATGATAAGGAGGAACGAGCATATTTTGGAAAAGAAGAAGAAACTAAAGGAATGAAAGATTTGAAGAAAACCTATGAACTTTCACAACCTTACCGTATTCCAAAAACCATTCCATACCAACTTCCATATAGACATTTAGTAACCATTGCCCAAATAGGAAAAAATTGGGACGAAGTGAAAAAAATCCTTTTACGAACTGGACAAATTTCAAAGAGTTTGAAAAAGGAAGACGAGGAGCATTTAAAACAAAGAACAGAGAATGTAAGATACTGGCTAGGTCATTTTGCGCCAGATATGGTAAAATTTGAAGTGAAAAAGAACATGCCGAATGTAAAACTAACGGTGGAACAAAAAAAGTTTCTATCATCTCTTGCGGTAACATTATCTTCCCCTGCATGGGAAGCAGAAAATATCCACAATGCAATCCATGAGACATCAGAAAATGAGAAAATTCAGATGAAAACGGCTTTTAAAACAATTTATCAAATCCTGCTTGGACAGGAAAATGGACCGCGTGCGGGATACTTTTTATCAAATCTAGACAAAGATTTTGTTTTGAATCGATTTGAAGAAGCAATTAAATAGGGAATCTAATCTTAACAAACATAGTTCATGAAAATTTACCTAGAGGCTTACGGTTGCACGGCGAATAAAAGTGATGCAAGTTTAGTAAAAGGTCTTTTAAAAGAAGAAAGTCATGAAATCGTTGAAAAAATAGATGATTCTGATGTAATTATTCTACTCACGTGCACGGTTATAGGAACCACTGAACAACGGATGTTATCGCGGCTGAGGGAATTTAAAAAAACAGGTAAGAAAATCATTGTAACTGGATGCATGGCATCTGCTCAACCTGATTTAGTTAAATCCATTGTACCAAACGCACAATTACTACCACCCCAGTATGTTTATAACATTCTTGATCTGCTGGATGATAAAAAAATATCCTTCAAGACGAGAAATAAAACACTCTTGCCAAAATATTATGCGAATATAGCTGCCCCTATTTCCATCGCCGAAGGATGCATGTTCTCATGTTCCTACTGCATTACTTCAATTGCAAGAGGCAAATTGAAAAGTTATCCAATAGATGAAATCGTACAAGACGTATGCTTCGCATTAAGACAGGGCTGCAAAGAAATACAACTTACCGCCCAGGATATCGGTTCGTACGGTCTAGATTCAGATCATAATCTTGGTGAGCTTCTAACCAGCGTTTGTAAAGTCGAAGGAGAGTATAGAATAAGGGTTGGAATGGCGAATCCATATACTATCTTGAAAAATCTTGATTCTACCATCCAAGCCTTCAATAATATCAAAATTTACAAATTTTTGCACATACCAGTTCAATCTGGAGACAATGACATATTGAAAAAAATGAATAGAAAATACACAGTCGATGATTTTCTAGAAATAATTAAAAAATTTAGAGATAACTATGCAGATCCTGCCATTTCAACCGACATCATCGTTGGTTTTCCAACTGAAACAGATGAACAATTTCAACATACAATCGATTTGCTAAAAACTGTAAAACCCGATATCACCAATATTACGCGGTATTCTTCACGACCCCATACTAAAGCAAAAGTAATGGAGGGTAAAGTAAGAACTGATGTGGCCAAAGAACGCTCAAAAATTTTAACCAAACTATGTATCGAATTATCAAAGGAAAACAACCGTAGACATGTTGGGAGAAAATATACCGTGCTTATAACTGAAAAGGGAAAAAACAATACAGTCATAGGCAGAACAGAAAACTATAAACCTGTTGTAATTAGAGAAAAAGCAGAGATGGGAAAAATTACACCTGTTATAATAACGGATGCTGCTCCAACATATCTTTTCGGAAGGCTTATATAGAATCATAATATTTGTTAGTTTGTGGAAGGGATGATGATTCGAGTAGCAATTAACGGTTTTGGAAGGATAGGAAGAAATGTCTTACGGGCAGCGTTAGGGCATTCTCAATACGGAAAAAAATTTGAAATAGTAGCAATAAACGATCTCGGAAATACTGAGATACTTGCCCATCTTCTCAAATACGATTCTATATATGGAAAATTTGATGGCGAGATACATGCCAAAGAAGATGGCATCGAAATTAATGGAAAACAAATTAAATTTTTCTCACAGGTGAACCCCTCAAAGCTACCTTGGAACAACCTAGATATTGACGTTGCTGTCGAATCTACGGGCTTATTCCGCACGCGAGAAGGGGCATCAAAACATCTTGAAGCAGGGGCAAAAAAAGTGATTATCTCTGCTCCAGCAAAAGACCCAGATTTAACAATTGTATTAGGTATAAACGAACACCTATATGATACAGATAAACACAATATAATATCAAATGCATCATGTACAACCAACAGTCTAGCACCATCGGTAAAAGTTTTAAACGATAACTTTGGGATTGAACAAGGATTTATGACAACTATTCATTCATACACTGGTGATCAGCGCATCCTTGATTTCCCACATAAAGATCTCAGAAGGGCGCGGGCTGCTGCGGTTTCAATCATCCCAACCACAACCGGTGCTGCAAAAGCAGTAACTCTTGTCATACCAGAACTGAAAGGGAAAATTGATGGGATGGCAGTTAGAGTTCCCACACCAGATGGCTCTCTAACAGATTTCACTTGCATCTTGAAAAAAGATGTAACCAAGGACGAAGTTAATAACACATTTAGAAGCGCGGCTGAATATAATCTCAAAGGAATAATGCAATATTCTGAGGAGCCGCTTGTTTCAGTTGATATAGTGGGTAATCCACATTCTGCAATCATAGATGGATTAAGCACCAAGGTAAATGGAGAACATGGAAACTTTCTCAAGATACTTTCATGGTATGACAACGAATGGGGCTACTCCTGCAGACTCGTGGATTTGATAAACTATGTATATTCAGGCAACTATAAAACAACAAGAGAATTTGAAATGGTTAGAGAATTATATAAGTAGACATATGCGCCAGGTATGTAATAATTTTAGTTAAAACATAACTAGTAAAGCTAAATTCTTATTAATTATGCTAAATCATAAGATTTATATCGATTATATATTAAATAAACAAGGGAGATGAAAAAACTATATAACTGCCATTGGGTTTTTGTTTTCTACCTATGAAAGATAAATCAATTGAAAGTTATAAAAGTAATACAGAGAGTTCTTTTTTATTTTTACCAAGGGATATATCATTAGATGATGATGGGTTTCATGGATCGGAGGCATCTCGTTTTACGGAATGGTGGTATTTTGATGGTGTATTCGATAATGGTTATAGCATTCAAATGAGTGTAAGATTGCTAAGTATTATAAAAAAGCGTCTTGTTCTAATTTTTCAAAGGTTAGATATCTACAAGGATGGAAATCTTTTACAACATAACAAAAAAAGATATTCTTTTAAGAATTTCAAAGCATCTCGTGATTTTCCTAAAGTAAAATTAGCTGATATGCAAGTTATTAAAGGGGACATCGATAAAACCAATGGTAACTTGGTATATGATCTCTCTTTTAAAATAAAGGATACATCTGCAAATTTACGATTTGAAGGATGTACAAAAGGTTGGAAAGGAACGAATCCTGGTGGTGATTGGTGGGCAGTTATTCTACCAAGAGCAATTGTAAATGGAATTATTAAGATTGATGGAAAAGAGATTAATGTCCAAGGATTGGGATATCATGATCATAATTGGGATGTTCGGGGATCTGCTGCAAAAATTAATCATGGTTGGTTCTGGGGAAAAATAAATTTTAAAAGTTATATCATAACTTGGGCAATTATTTTTAAAAACAGATTCTTAGGTCAACCATTGTTAGTAATAAATGAGAATGATAATGGATATATGAATATAAAACCAGAAAACATTAAATTTATTGGTGATGATTTACGGTTAGAAAACAGAAATTATATTCCCCATCAATTCCTTTTAGAAGCAAACACTGAAAATGTTACTCTTCATGTAAAAATGAAATTGTTAAAAATACATCATGTGAAAATAATGTTAAAACATCATTACTGGAGATATCATATTTCTTGTAAAGGTTCAATAATAGTAAATTCGAAAAAAGAAAACATTGATGAAACTCATATTGCAGAATTTATTATGTTTAAATAATTATGATCACCAGGATGTAAATAAAATTCCTATGTAAATATGCAAGGTTATTACATTTTTTTATACTCGTGGTTGTAATGGTTTTCCATAGAGAATTTTATTAAAAACAGTATACCATGTAACAGGAAATATAAGAAGAAACAGAGTGATTTCTAACCCTAGAATAGAATACAACATTACAATTAGCAAAATTCCTGAAGCAGCATTTATTCCACTATATAATCTTTTCATTTTTGATCTATCAAATATTTTAAGATGTAAGAATTTATGGGAACCACCAATTACTGCAGCTAAAAAAATAATTGCAATAATTTGAAGTATATATTTTTCGGATAACCAAAGATTTATTTTTGATTCAAAACCTAATAAAAGAATGGTAAAAATATAAATTATCCTGAGACTATAAGCAAATGCTAAGAATTTTCTAGTAACAATAAGCTTACCTTCTTTAACTTTCACACCCATTATCGTCGCTAAAGTTTTTGCTCCACTGAGATAGTCATGATCTACATCTTTAAGTCCCCCCTCTACAACATTAATAAAAACAATATCAAAAAAGAATATTAAGCATACAATGTAAATCAAGTTTGTAAATGGATTGTTGACTGTGCTTGCTCCAAATAAGCAAAAAACAGTAACAGTTCCAGCTACTATTAAATCTGAGCCGATTATTTTCTTACCATAGAAATTATATATAATTGTTAACAATGTAGCTAATATTAGTAAAAATATTGATCTTAAATATGGAAAGAATATTATTGTAAGGGAATAAGTAAAAAACCCTGTTACAAATGCAATTATTAAGGCATTCTTTTTAGTTATAGCACCGCTGACAAGAGGTTTCTTTTTTAGTTCATTGGATTTTTTATCAACCTCAATATCTGCATAATCATTTAAGATATATCCGCAAATATGACCAAAAACACCTATTAGAAAAATAACTAGTAATAATGATAAATTATATTGACCCATTATCAAAGCGCCGATTAGAATGATTGTTACTTCCATTGATACTGCATGAAATCTAAATAAACGAAAATATTCTAGAATTGTATGTATTAATCTCATCATTATCTTCTCTGATTATTGTCCTGATATATCATCGCATAGAAGGCCGTATATTTAAATATGCAGTTAAGTCGAAATTAATTATAGGTATAAATTGTAGTAAAAAATTTTATAACCTAGATTCCATAATCAAGATAAAACTATAACATAGATTCCAATTGCAAAATTTTAAATAACTTTATTTAATCTAATTTCTTTAGAAATGATATGTTTAACATTGTTATAATAGGTGGAAATCTAGCAGGAGCTTCTGCTGCTATCAATGCATCTATAAAAGTTAAGAATGTAGCATTAGTTGAAAGGCATGAGGAACCAATTTTTCCTGTTCATTGTGGTGAAGGTTTAGCAGATGTTACAGCAGATTTTTTAGAGTTAGATAAAATTGGGTGCTATAAAAATCAGATAAATAACGTTGAAATCGATGTTTCAAAAATGAAAAAATATACGTTTAAATTGAGAAAACATAAGATGTATATTTTTGATAGAAACTTTTTGGAAAAGAAATTATTAAAAAAAGCAGAAAAAAATGGTGTTGAGTTATTTACTGGAATAAGTATGCGAGGTTTCAATCCCCCCAATGAAATAGTTTTAGATAATGATATGATAAAGGGTAAATTAATAATAGACGCAAGTGGAATAGCATGTCAAGTTGGAAGACGAATAGGGATCAAAACGAGATTGCAACCTGAGGATGTTGGGGTGTGTATTCAAAGTAGAGTTGAAGGTAATTTTAAAGCTGATACCATAAAAATTTGGTATCATAAACCTTATGCTCCTTTTGGCTATGCCTGGCTTTTTCCTGTTAATAAAAATATGGCAAACATAGGTCTTGGAATACCTGGAGGACAAAAATTAGATTTAAGTAAATTATTGAATGAATATATTTCGCATATTGCTAGTAGCAATTATAATATTGTTAATACTTTTAGATCATGTGTACCTTCTTCCTTACCTCTCCAAAACTTAACAAAAGACAATGTAATGTTCGTTGGAGATGCTGCAAGATTAGCTGATGCAGCTTTAGGAGGAGGAATTCAAAATGCAATTTTTTCTGGAAGTTTGGCAGGTACTATTGCCGCTGATTATATTAAAGGTAAAATTTCTTCTTTAAATGTTTATCAAAAGGCGATGGAATATAAAATCGATAGACTTCGAAAAGTATATTATCGGAAAAGTAAACTTACCACTGATGAAAAATTTATGAAAGCTTATAAAAGAGCATTTTTAATACTATCTTTTTTAGATAGAGTATCTCCTAATTTATTAGAAAATCGTGTTGCAAAAATCATGAAGAAAGATATTTCAATTTTTGAACAGTTTCAATAAAAATCTTTTATCTAACTTGACATAGTGTCATATGAGCCGATAGGACTTTGTCACATTTATAGAATTTAGACAATTAGAAAGGATTATATTTTAAATTCCTATTACAATCTAAAAATCAAACAACTGATTGATAAATTGGATTAACACTGAATACAACAAGTCAGTTTTATGGTTTTGAAATTTATGGGAAAAGCTCCTTGTGAATATATGATATGGAATATAATTCCAGTTATACGAAAGGAATTAATGTGCTGTATTGTCCACAATTTTTGTT
>JAUWWG010000121.1 GCA_030616985.1 Thermoplasmatota archaeon | reverse complement strand
CACCAATGCCCATAGCTTTCACACAATCTCCAATGATAAACAGATTCTTAACAGGTGTTGTTATCTCTGGCTTTTCATTGTCAATAGTTTTTGCAACGCCATCAAGATGCCACACTGCCGGATAAATTACCCAATTTAGATTTAAGCGGAAATCACCTAGGAGATATTCAAGATTTTTATCCAGTAATCCCCTGAGAGTTTCGAGTGTTTTTTTATCTCTAGCTTCATCAGGAGTACAAATAACATAGGATTGAATGAGATAGTCAGATTGGGGTGCAACATCTGATTCGGGTACAGCTGCCATGAAATCAATCATTCCAACAGCATCATTCCCGTCAATACCAACATCTCGTTCAATAAAATGAAAAGTTTTGCCAAGTAAATCAGAGTCGACTTTTTTTAGAGAATAATAAGCACATAGACTACCTGTTCCTCTAAGTGATTTAATGCCTTTAACATATTCTTTTGGAAAATGCTTTTCATCGGCAATTTTGAAAAGATCTTGTACAAGAATATTTGAAACAACAGCGTCAAAAGAATATTTTTTATCTCCTACAAGGACGCCTGTTGCTTTATTTTCATGGATGATGATTTCTTTAACAGGCGTTTCCAGATGTATTTCTCCGCCATTTTGAGTTATATACTTAGCTAATTTTTGATGTATGCTATTTAGACCATTTTTAGGATAACCCACTGGTTTTGATCCTTTATACAGATTCCGTTGAGACCGAAACATTTCCCCAGTTGAAATAAGATCGAGATTATTTATGGTTGTAATTGAACGAGAAAATATCTCAAGTATCAACTTCATTTTACCTTGCCCATGTGTGTTTATTGTCTCTGTAATTGATACACCATCCAATCGTTTCATTGTTTTTTCACTTGCAAAAAGAAGACGGAAAATATTTGGAAGTATTTTGAGTTTATCAATTCTTGAAAGAAAGGGAAAATCAAACCCATTTTCTTTTATGAGCCCCACATATGATTCAAGTATCTCAACATGATCATCAAGCTTAGAAAGAACACCGTTGATATTGGAAAGTACCCCGCCACCAATTGCATGATATCCAAGATCTAATTTGTATCCTTTTAGCATATCTTTATCAAAAATGGTTTTTAAATCTGGTTCAGAAAATGGTACGTTCATATGAAATCTTGATAACATTTCCTTGTATTTTTCAAGGGTAACCAACGATAGATCATCAAATGAGAGTGCTCTACCCCCAATCAAGGATTCTTTTTCAAATATAGTTACCTTATAGTCTTGTTTTGTAAGCAGGGCACCGGCAGTAAGACCGCCAATTCCAGCACCAATAATACATACTTTTGATTTTTTTTCGTTAATCATCTACATCCTCGGTTTAAATAGTTTTTCTCCAAGTAAAGGTGCAAATCCTATGTACCACACTATTGGAAAAACAATCAATATAGTCGAATACATTGCACCAATAACTGAAATAAGCATTATGGGAACCAAAGAATACCGTAAAAATGATTGTATGCCAATATACTTTCTAATGGTATTTCTATCAAATGTTTTTATGGACAACAGTTTAACACTAAAGTATATCACCCCAATAGCTGCTATAGCCAATATAATAAGTTGCCACATGTAGTACCCATATCCATAAAAAATGAAGGGAACAAACAAAAGAAACGCTGAAAAAGATCGTATCCCCATTCCAAATACTTTAAAATGGAGAGGAATAAAAATCTTGTCTCCATCGACCTTCACACCTGAACTAAGTGCAATATTTTTTACCCCCATTATGTAGTCATGATCAGCATCTTTAATTCCACCCTCAACGGCGTTCATATGTGTTAAATTATTAAACGTCAGAAGAAAAATGATCCATGTAAAGATCGTTGGTTCACCAAATGAGAGTGCACCAAAGAGAAAAACAAATGCTACAGATATTGCAACGAGGAAATCCGATCCAACAATTTTTTTTCCGTAAAGATTATAGAAACTCCCTAAAATTCCCGCCAAAAAGATACATATCAGAGCAGCAAATTTAAAGTCATCAAGAGTTTCTCCGCGCCATAGTATAAATATAAATAGGAATGTAAAAAGAATTAAGAAAACGCTTATTGCGATGGCATTTTTTTTTGATATCTCGCCGCTAACTAATGGTTTTCCGTGTAACTCTTTTATTAGTTTATCAAGTTCCACATCAGCATAATCGTTGAGAACAAACCCATAAATTGCTGCAAAAACACCAATAACAAAAAGAATTGCGAGATTGTAAAAATCATAGACACCCACTGTTAACGCAGCAATAACTGGAGGAATTGCAAGACCTCCAAGTCCCGGAATGCGAAGTAATCTCGCATATGCAGCAACCTTATTCATTAGATTTTGGAAAAAGATGATGCTATTTGAGCTTTTCTGACAGAATTACATGGTCTTCGGCTGTAAAACTGTTCCGTGCAAAATGATATTTGAAAGAATGAAACCTAATGCAGGAAAGAATACTATCAGACCGGCCCATGGGATTAGGCCCAATAACATTCTGGGCACAAGTGCAAAGTTAGTTACATAATGGAGTCCTATAAATTTCCTGGCTTTAGAACGTTCAAAATGTTTCATTGAAAGAAGTTTATGTGATAGAACAAACATCAGTACTGCGAGAATTCCCAGTACCGCCCATTGAAAATATTGCAAAACCGAAAGATTGTTTATTTCCCAAACAATAAAAAATGGTAGAAACACGATCAGTATATCTGCTAGCTGGATGGAATAAGCAAGCGCTTTGAAACGTAAAGAAACTTTTAGAAATCCATCAATAATTCGCACTCCCATTTTTATTGCAGTTGTTTTTGCTCCTTTCTTAAAATCGTTTTCAATGTCTTTCATCCCACCTGCAACAACTTGCATAAATAGCACCTGAATAGAGCCCAATATACAAACTATCCATGCCAGTTTAGTGATATCATAAATGCTGTTTACTGGAGTTTTTCCATAAAATGCCCCATATAGAATCAGGAAGAAAACACCTAATGCAACAAAGATATCCATAAACGGAAATTTCTTACTTATTAGATTATACAATGCTATAAAAAATGCTGAGGCTGCTAGAATTGCAATCGGAATAAGATTCTCATTTATAGCTGCAATATATAATGCAATGATAAAAGCAACAAACATTGATGCGAAAGCGAATATCCATGCCTTTTTTATAGAGATTGTACCACTTATGAGTGGACGGTCGCTTATCTCTTCTGAGGACTTATCAATCTTGTAATCAATTATATCATTAAAAACAAATCCAAAGGTGTGCCCCAGAAAACCTACCAGAAATAATAGAAAAAGAATGAAAATATTGTATTGCTCCATGGCAATGGCACCCATAACTGGAGATATACCTGTTAATACAGCATTGAATGATCTCGCAAGTTTTAGATATTCTCGCATCATTTGAGATTCAAGAAGAAAAAAATAGAATAAAAAACCATCGATATGAAAATGGATCCATCAACCGCCTCATTTTCAGAGGGTTGAATCACAGTTCGTACAACAGTTGTCTGCCGTAAACTATGTATATCCTTTCTCTATAGCGGTCTTGATAATCGTTAGGAGATATAAACAATGTCAAAAAGAGATATGAAAAGAATTCTTGTAACTGGAGCCGTTGGACAAATTGGCTCTGAGCTGACAATGGCACTTCGTGAAAGATATGGTAACGACAACGTGTTGGCAACGGGTAGAAAAACCAAGCCAAGCAAGACTTTGTTAGATTCAGGACCTTTTGAATTTATCGATATTTGTAAAAGAGAAACTGTCGAAAAAGTGGTTGATGAATATGACATCGATACTATCTATAATATGGCTGCCATTCTTTCAGCAACAGGCGAAGAAAGGCCGCTACTTTGTTGGGATGTAAACATTAATGGGATGTACAACATTCTTGAGATTGCGCATGAACGTGATTTGACTCGTGTATTTGTTCCAAGCTCAATCGCTGTGTTTGGCCCTGAAACACCGCAAGACAACACCCCTCAAGAAACAGTGTTGAAACCAAAAACAATGTACGGCGTAACAAAAGTAGCAGGAGAGCTCCTTGGAGATTATTATTTTAAGCGATTTGGTTTGGATATTAGAGGAGTGAGATACCCAGGTATAATTAGTAGTGAAACACATCCAGGCGGTGGAACAACAGACTACGCTGTTGAGATATTCTATGAAGCAATCAAGAACAAGAAATATACTTGTTTTGTAAAAAAGGATACAGTACTACCAATGATGTATATACCTGATTGTATAAAGGGAACTATCGAACTTATGGATACAGATATTTCAAAACTAAAACACCATTGTGATTTTAATCTAACTGCTATGAGTTTCTCGGCAGGCGAATTAGCAGAGGAAATAAAGAAACATATTCCTGAGTTCAAATGTGAATATAAACCCGATTTCAGGCAAGCCATTGCAGATACATGGCCTAAAACAATCGATGATAGTGCCGCACGCAAAGAATGGGGTTGGAAAACAGATTATGATCTAGCAGTTATGACAAAAGATATGCTAGAGAAACTCGGTAAGCGGCATGAAGAAGGAAACCTCTAAATTTGCTGGTTATTAAAGCATCTGTAGAAAGGCATTTCAGAGACCAATGGAGGAGGGCGTAAAACTCCTAAATAGCATTCAGGATGTTTACCTCTGCAAAGATGTAACTATTGTATAGTTACATCCTTTTTTATTTTCTAAAATTGGCGGGCAATTCCCCAACCTGTTGTAATTGTATCCATTTCTAGCTCTTCCATCAGTAAATCACCATATTCCATAGTGAAAAATAGGTGTTTTAGATGAATACTTTTATAATTATCATTTTCATTACAGCATCGGATGCATAGTTCTCCTATGAATTGGAGGGAGAAAATTGGCTAAAATAACCGCACATGAACTAGCAAAAAAGCAAAAAGAAATCTCTGTGGCAGAGTTCTTCGAACGAAATAAACATATATTGGGATTTGGCAATCTAACCCGGGCACTACTCACCAGTGTTAAAGAAGGAGTCGATAACGCCCTCGATGCATGTGAAGAGGCAGACATTCTTCCAGACATCTATGTCGAAATCCAAAACCATGAAGATGAAGAATGCAAAGTTATCATTGAAGATAACGGTCCAGGTATTGTGAAAAAACAGATTCCACATATTTTTGGGAGATTGCTTTATGGATCCAGATTTCATGCCATTATGCAGAGTCGAGGTCAACAAGGAATAGGCATCTCTGCAGTGGTATTGTATGGCCAGTTAACAACGGGAAAACATGCCAAGATCATATCAAAAGTAGAAGAAGACAGACCTGCAGCAGTCATGGAACTTGCCATTGATACTAATCGAAATCGTGCCGAAGTTATAAATCGAGAAATCATGCATTGGGATAAACCAACAGGAAATAGAGTAGAAATAAGCATTATGGCAGATTATAAAAGAGGTAAACGTTTTGTATATGACTATCTGCAAAGTACCTCTATCGTAAACCCTCATGCACAAATAATTTTTAAAGAACCTGGTGGAACCGAACACATCTTTGAAAGAACATCTGAGGTGTTGCCTAAGAAATCTGTTGAAATTAAACCACATCCATATGGAGTTGAACTTGGAACTCTCATCAAAATGGCCAAACATACTAAGAGTCGAATGCTTTCCTCATTTCTGAAGACTGAGTTTAGCAGCATGGGTAGCAGAACAACTGATGCAGCATGTGAAAGGGCACAGCTGGATAAAAGCCTTAGTCCCAAGAACATGACTCGGGATCAATTTCTGGCATTACACAAGGCATTTAAGAAAGTTAAGATTATGGCACCCTCTACAGATTGTCTTTCCCCCATTGGCGAAACACTAATTAAACGTAGCTTAAAACATGAAACAAAAGAGATTTCTCCAGAATTTATAATTACAGCATCTAGACCACCCTCAACATATTCTGGTAATCCTTTCCAAGTAGAGGTAGGACTTGTTTATGGTGGTAGCTTACCAAAAGATAAACAAGTGAGATTATTTCGTTTTGCAAATCGAGTGCCACTATTATATCAACAGGGTGGTTGCGCAACAACTGCTGCAGTTTCCTCAATAGATTGGAGAAGATATGGCCTAGATCAACCGTCTGGAAAGGGAATTCCCACAGGACCTGCAATTTTCTTTGCCCATTTATCGTCAACCCTTATACCATTTACATCAGAGAGCAAAGAAGCAATAGCGGATATTCCTGAGATTGAAAATGAGATCAAGCTTGCATTTAGAGAATGCGCAAGAAAAGTACAACGTCACATACATAAGAAAGTCAGACGGAAAAAGACTCGGGAGAAATTTGACCTGATTACAAAGATTCTGCCAGAGATCGCCAAAAAATCGGCAAGCATGTTGAACAAGCCAGTACCATCTTTAAATGAGGTTATAACTAAAATTATGGATGTAGTATGGATTGAAGACCTCATTGAATATGAAAAAATCTCAGGAAAACCCGTTCAGAAGACATTGCTAGAAGATTCATTGGAAGGACATAAAGAAGGGATCATTACAAAGAGTAATATCATGGTAGTAAACTATATGCGTAAACCGCAAAAATTCAATCTATATGTGGTTATCCCAGAGGATGCTGTTGTTGGGACGGTAACCCCCAAGCCTACCAGAATTGCAAATAACTACATAAAATGGAATTTAGATTCAATTCATCCAACTGGAAAAATTGATGTACATTTTGAGCTTGCAGGTCTAGGAAAAGGAGATTTTGATGAAAACGACATGTATATTGAAAACATAAACCCATCTTATGTTATAGGGGCGGATAAATGGGAGGGGGAGTAAAATGACAAAAAAAGATCATACTAACGTAATCAGCAAGATAGATCTGATTGCATCAAAGATTTATGATGACTTTGAGAAAGCCGATATACCGTATCTCCAGCTACCCACACGTACTAAAGCAAATATAAAATTTGATGATAAATT
>JAUWWG010000083.1 GCA_030616985.1 Thermoplasmatota archaeon | reverse complement strand
TATACTTTCCAATTATAAACGTTTGCTAAAACGGGGCTTTGCCCTAAAATTACGTTTTGACTTAAAATTAATGATTTTGACTTAAAAATAGAAAACGTGAACTTTTTATTCTTATAGTTTATGCCTTTTTGTTAGGGAGGTTATATTATGCCAAATGAAAAACTATTTGTTGTTGTAATGGGGGAACAAGTATCTGGAAAATCAATAACATGGGAGACTCTTTTTGATAGAAGACATCGCTCGGGTATTCATATGCTTCAATTAAACAGATATATTCATTCGAGAGTATTGTTATTTGTCAGTTCACCACAAGAAAACTACTGGACTTTGAATGCATTTCTTAACACGTTTAGAAATAGACAACGAGGAGAAAATCTTGATATTGTTTTATGTTCATTGCAAACAACTTTAACAAATAATATGGTACGGCGACATGTTGCCTCTGCGAAAGACATTATAAAGCATATGGATGAAAACGGATTTGATATTTTTATTCAATGGTTAAATCCAGGTTTTACTAGTGGAATTGACAATACTCCAAATATTACTGATCAAATTATGTCGTATTGTGAAATTGATTCAGTAATAGGTATTAGAAATGAAAATGCAACGTTAACTCCTGAAAATCGTGCTGGAAGATTGAGAGACGTTATTCTAGGATGGGTTCAATCTAAGTAAAATGATGGTGATGAGATTTAACTATTCCCTAAACGCCGATTTTGACTTAAAATTCAATTTGCACCTAAAATATTTTATATTTATATTATATTTCAACTCTTATGTCTGAACATATGGTTACCGGTAGTGAATTACAACAGGCAATTAGCAGATTAGAACGAAGAATCAATGAGTTAGAGAGAAGAATTGAAGCCTTAGAGAAAGATTAAAACTATTTTAATACAGATACTTTCCCCAGTAGCTCCGAAAGTAGATTTAAAGTTTTCTAAATCGAACTAAAAATGGTTTTTCAAGGCAGATACACCAATGATCTAACAATATAACTTTAACATAAAGAGTGTCAAGGACAATGAAGAAAAAAACATTCAGATTTTACCTAAACTAGAAGAAGAAATGACGATTGTAATCTAAAAAGACAAGTTTTTTGCTCCTAACGTTATAATGAGATATTTTTATAAAACTTATTAAAATCTATTCTCCGTTAGTTAGTCATTTATTAATTTTTTGGATAAAATATATAAATTGATGATACATTTAAATTTGAAAAATAAGGGAGGCGGTATATGGAGATTGAATATTTGGAGAAAACTAAGACACATAATTTTAAAAGTAAAAGAAAGTAAAAAAAATTGAGAAGAACAAAATTTTTTATTAAAGGAGGTACATAAAATGAAAAAAAAATTATTTGTTTTAACGCTGATTGTATCTATAATGATCTTTGCACCAATCCAGATACCGGGAGAAGAAGTTACAATTGTTCTAAATTGCGGGACATTGACAGTTGAAGGATATGGAGGAAACGCTGCTGTATATGCTCAAGCAAATGACAATATTGATGTAGAGATAGATTATTACGGTGAACTCGTTAAGTTTAACGTGTACTATGTAATAAATAATATTGACGGGTCGATGGATAGTTCATGGTGTCGTATCTATTATAATGGTTTTGTTAGAGATTGGGTAGAATGCAATACTGGAAGTAGTAGTGGTACATTAAGTTTTCAATTATTCTGTTATCCCGAGGACCATGTTTCTATTAGATTGGAAAGCGAATATGCAGATTTTATTGGTATACCCGGTTTTGAGTGGCACATAGATGCTAGTGATACTTCTATTAATACATTTATATTTAATATGCCAGCGAACAATCCTCCCAACAAACCTGCTAAACCTAGTGGACCAACTGATGTAGAAATAGGTATGGGATTCTGGCGTGGATCAGAAACATGCACGTATACTTCTTCAACTACGGATCCAGATGGGAACCAACTGTTCTATGATTTTACATGTGATGACAGAGATTGGTTTGGGCCCTATGTTTCAGGTTCACCATGCTCAACACAGATCACTTGGGATACACCAGGCGACTTTGGTGTTAAATGTTACGCAAAAGATGTTCCAGAATACGAAGAGCAGGACGTGAAATATTCTGTATGGTCTAAAAAGTTATATGTGCATGTTGAGTATTGGTGGTACGACAGTGTTTCGTATTCCGAAGCTATATCTGTACATTTAAGTGAGGACGGCGCTGAGATATTAGTTCCAGATCCTGATCCAGAATTGATTGCGACCAGTTGTTCTCTGTGCGGATTTTTCGCTGGTAACAGAGAAATCTATGATACGTTTTATTCTCATGAATTGACTGATGGAGAAAATGTGATTACGCTGACGGAAGAATATCAAGTTTCATATTATTCCTCTTGTGATGAATACGGTATTGACTTTGATGGCGATTTTATTTCAGACGAGTATGTAAGCGCTACTGATATTGAACCTTGTACTGACGGCAACCCCTATACATAAATGCAACATGACTGAAGGACATAATAAAAAAAAGGAGAGTAGGAAAAAATCGCTGTTTTTCCCCTCTTTCTTTTTCTTTCCGAGCCAGAAAAGAGTGTGTGTAATATGACAAATGATAGTTAAAAAGAACATTGTCAAATTAAAAAGGATCATGAAGTGATAGTGGAAAAATAGTTATATAATGGTAAGCAATATTATATATGGTATGTGATATTATATGAAGTTATGTAGATTCATGAAATGTTTTGCAATACTTGTTTTGTTAATAACATCTCATTCTTTTATTGCAACAGCTTTTTCGAATGCAAATGCGTTCAATGATATTAATCCGTCAACTACATGGTATGTAGATGACAATGGAGGAGCGGATTACACCTGCATTCAGGATGCAATAGATAATGCAAGCGACGGTGATACTATTTTTGTATATGGCGGTATCTATACTGAACTTATTAATGTGGATAAATCATTGGATCTGGTTGGTGAAGATAAAAATTCGACTGTTATTAATGGAGCAGGGCAGGGTCAACCTGTAAGGGTTTGGGCTTCAAACGTATCATTCCAAGGGTTTAATGTGTTGAACGGTATAGACGATGGATATAGTGCCGGTATTAATGTATATGGAAAACATGTTCATGTATCGGATTGTATCGTTCAAGCTAATGATTGCGGTTTCCGTCTTACATTCACCGATGATATTATTGTCGATAATTGTACTATTCGAACAAATTCCGCACATAGTATATATGTTATTGTTTCGTCTAACGTGTCTATCAGAGATTGTGATGTGTATCGTAATGGTGATGAGGAGGGATCAATCCCTGGTGGAATATTAATTTCTACTGACAGTGAATATGCTACACAGTCTAATATCTATATTCATAACTGTAAAATCCATGATAACGCCCTTTGTGGCATTGCAATAGGAGATGCTTGGAGTGAATTAGGGTATAAAGATATATATATTGAAAATAACAATATTTATAATAATACAGACAAGGGAATAGTTGTTTGGGATAGCGAAGTGATCATTAGATATAATTTTATTCATGATAATGGATATGACTCCTCTACTTCAAGTGGGATATATCTCCAGGAATGTAAAGGATCTGTTCTTATTGAACAGAACAGGATAATATCAAATAATAAATTTGGTGTATATTTAATGCGGTCCTATGACAACACTATTCGGTATAATAATTTCATTGATAATAAGTATGATGCTTTTTTCCGGTATCCAGAAAAATCTAGTTTTTCCAATAACTGGGAAGGTAATTATTGGGATAATCAACTGTTACCTGGATGTAAAATCATTTGGGGGCGATGTGATCTTCGTCAAAAAAGCGGAATAACGATAATCTTACCATTTTTTAATATTGATCGGCATCCATCTAGTGACCCCTACGACATACCATAATCTCTAAGAGCCTCTAGAAAACTCCTCTTTTCCACACATTTATATACAAGAGCTTGCGCTATCAATCAATGGTAGCAAAAAAACTAACTCAGGATGATGTCAAAACCATCTACAATTTGTTGGAAAAAGGCCATACTTCCAAGGAACACGCAAAGAAATACGGAGTAAGCAGATCATCAATCTATAAGCGGGTGAAATATCCCTTTCAGTCAAGAAATACTCCCGTTGAGATTAAGAACAAGATTATCAAAAAGATCAAGGAAGGCTACAGCAAAGCCGAAGCTGCACAGATGTACGATGTCCCGATTAACACCGTTATAGGCTTCACCAAGGGCATGCCAGGACATAAGGCCGAGGGGAATCATATTGTCAGAAAGCACGGGATTCAACTCCTGAACAGGCTCATGGGTGACGGGTATCTCATATCAGATTTTGTCGTAAGCACGGTTCGTAATCTTCAGAGAAACTTTCCAATGATTATGTCGGCCAGGTACAAAGATAAAACGTTCTTCTATATGAAGGGGAGAGAGGAAGAGACAATTGAAGCCTATTTTAGGGAGAAGCCCGATAGGATAATAAGTTACCCTGCCCTGTTGGAGATCTCCAGTTTGCTAGGTGTTGAACTGTCCAAGAACCGGAAAAGGGACATCGTTAAGAGGCTCAAGGGGCAGCATGAGATGTACTGGAAGAGCCGCAGGCGTGTGCAGCGAAAACTCGAAGATTTTGAGCCTGGAAGTCCGTTCCTTATCAGAAAACCGGCTAAGAGTCATCTGAGAAAACGTATTTCAAAAAAGAATAGCAGTCCTAAAACAGGTTGAACCAAGTTTTTGATTGTTCCCAAAACGTGATTTATGAAATAAAAAATCAAGTGATTATTTTTCCAATTTCGATAAAAGGATAGATATTATACCTGCTGTTTCCAATACTAATCCGCCGATACTATACACTGGTGTCGCACCAATTTCTCCAGACTGCATGTTAAGTAAGGTCCATGTAACTAATGATAATTCTACAAAACCGAGGATAAATAGTATAACGCCAAGACCAAGTAAATATTTTTTTCTATTTGGAGTTGCACTAATACTTACTTTTTTTTCATTCATTGTTGAGTCAATACAGAATTGCTATAAAATATTAACATTTTTTGGAGGTTTTTACCATGAAAACTCTTTCTTTCTCATTTTACTTGTTGAAAGACGCAGAAATCCGCCGAGTCCTTTTTGCTATTTCCTTCCTGTTGGATAGTCGTTCTTTCTCATTTTTTTACATTCGGATGTACTGTTGCCTTTGTATTCACGGGGCTTTGCACAATAAACCATGACAACCCTTGTTTTGCACAATAAATACCCTTTTTGCACAATAAACCATGTTAATAATTGTCTGGTATAAAAAATAATAATTTTCAAGCAGGGTTTTTTTATCTAAATATATGCTGTTTCTCTAGATTTTAATGATAAACAAATTTTTAGAGAATCCTCCAAACCTTTTTTTCATCCTCAGAACTGTGATTGCCATCAGAATCATAAGCAACAATCTTTATCGTATGTCTAATTTTGAAGAGTAAAACCGGTTTCCAAGTCCAACTGAAATTATATGGAGGCGCAGTAACAGTCTCCTGTAACCTTCTATCAACATAAAATTCAACCTTTTCTAACTCAACCAACTCTTTGACTACAACCGTAAATTTTCCAGTGATGAGTACATTTTCAAATGGAATTGGGAGATAATTTATCTTATCGAACAAATAATAAATCCCCAATCCATCTATAGGTCTCGTGATAACTGCAAGCGAATGTTTATTGATTAACAAACGTACTGTCCCCTGATCCCCTCCAGTAACAAGATCCGTATAACCATCATTGTCGTAATCTGCTGAAGTCATTCCACCTTCTTTTAAATCTTCAACGTAACCTTCAGGAGATGGGGGGAGCATACAGATAAAAAATTGTTCGAAGCTTCCATTTCTGTTAATGTAAAGATATGGCTCTGCACCTACTCCAGCGATAAAATCCATAGCCCCGTCATTGTTGTAATCAAGAGAGATTAAACTGGCGGCACGTTGCATCCATGGGAGCTCTGAGATTAGTTCTCCAAGACCAGGTTCAAAAATGATTGTATAATTTGATTCAATCAACTGATTTCGTTTGAGATAAATAAAGCTTAAATGCAGATCCCAATCTTCAGCTGCAACTAAGAAATCAATATCACCGTCACCATCAAAATCTGCTGAGGTGAGACCCCAGCTTAAACCGCCCCAATCGTCGATGATTCCTGAACTGGTGAAATTCCCAGAACCGTTATTCAAATAAATTTCAACATTACCACTGTTATCACCTACCAAAAAATCAAGGTCACCGTCCATATCAAAGTCTGCCGACGTAATATGTGGATTAAATCTTTTGTTTCCAACATGCTTAGCGATCATAATGTGATTATCGAAATTATTAGCTCCATCATTTAATAAAAGATTAACTGTGCCGTTTGTCTTACCACCACTACTGCCTTTATTTTCGGAATATGTAAACATTAGATCAATATTGCCATCAAGATCGTAATCACCCGAGTCTAAATCTGATATATACGAATAATCAAAAATATAGACATCATCCCTGGTAAAAACTAAATCCCCTTCGTTATAAAAGATAGAAATCGTTGATTGAGTAAATGGGGCGGTTGCAGATGAAACTGCGAAATCAATATCGCCATCGTCATTAAAATCTGCAGAAGTCGTCCCCCATGCAGTCTGTCCAAAATCAGTGACCTCATATATATCAAAAAATGAATTTACCAAGTCTAGGGGTTCAACAGGATTTGCTTCACTTTCTACTTCATTTGCTCTATTTACACTTAGTATAATACCCGATCCGTTTGAAAAGGTGTTTGTTGATTGAATATTTCCACTAATACTTGGTAAAACACTCGCTCCTACAAATAGGATGATAAATCCTAATACAAGGTATTTTTTCATTTTTTCCCCCATATAATACTAATTCATATCATATATTTATATTTTACGTGGATTTATGATGGAATAGCGAATTAACAATTTTTATTACGGATTCTTCTGGCTAAAATCAATTGGCAGTAATTATTTTAAAAATGGTTTTCTCCTGTAAATTTAGACTTTACGGGCAAATTACTTACTTTACGGGCAAACTGGACTTTACAGGCAAAGCCTCTAATAGAATATATTATATACTTAACCCTTGTATAATAATATGGGCACATATTGGGAGTAAATGATTCAATGAAAAGTAGTTTTGAAAAGAAAAGTTTAGCATTTGCAATAATAGTCCTGTTTTTTGGAATGAGTGTAATCCCAAGTATGGTAGCTGAGAGACAGGCGCAACCATATCAACCCTCGGATGTAGATATAACTATTTCTATTGTAGGTGAAAATCGAGATCCAACTTTTATTAAAACACAAGATGACAGTGATATGAAAAAAATATTCATTAAAGCAGATCATATAGGTGGTTTAGGTTATTGGACTTTTGGACATATTGGACCTTTATGGTTGCCATATAAGTCCTTACAATTTACTATTGAAGGTGGAAATGCAGAAATTATTGTAGACGGGGAGAAACAAGATGTTTCTGATCGCCCTGTATATGTATATCTTGATAGATTTTTTGGTATAGCACCGATTCTTTTTAAATATACATATTTGGATGATGACAGTCTTTTTTTGTTTGGCCGTTGTAAGAATTTAGCTATAGCACCATATAGTGAATTATTAGATCATATCTATGATCAACCATTGTTTAATATTACTGATGTAGAAGATCTTGGTCAGACTGCTTGGGGTTCAACATCAGCGGATTTCAACGATGATGGTTGGATGGATTTTGCGGTTTCCTGGGCAACTGATACATGGCCAGTATCATTACCTGATGCATTTATCTCTATTTACTATAACAACAAAGACGATTCTTTTACAAGAGAAGAGATATATACACATGATTGGGAAGAATGGGGATATTTTGATGATTTAGAATCAGGTGATTATGATAATGATGGAGATATTGATTTACTGTTTACATTAGATGAAAATATTAATCAAATGGCAACAAATGGTACTATCTATATCATATTTAATAATGGAGATAATACGTTTACTGATAAAATCCTTATCGCAAAACATGTTTCAGATGTATCTGAGATGTATGGAAGATTTAATCCTCAGTTAACCACAGCTGATTATGACATGGATGGTGATATTGATTTCCTCGTTGGCGATAACAGTGGCATGGTAGAGTTTTACAAAAACACTGGTAACGGTACGTTTACAAGTGCTGGGGTGATCCATGATTTCGGTTATTTAAGCTGGGGTTTGACATCAGGAGATTTTGATCAGGATGGCGATATAGATTTTTGTGTTGCTGCAGGAGTCAATACAGCCCAGGATGGTTATGTGTATCTAAAGCGAAACATGTTGATAGAGTCAGATGGATCAACAGTTTTTGATAATGGATCTGGAGAAATATTGTTTAATATTTATTCTAGTGGTGGTACAGGAAGTTTACAGTCAATTGATTACAACAACGATGGCAAATTGGATATAATAATTGGTTTAAACTATGAGTTATATCTTTGTATGCAAGAGTATGATGGATTTGAAATATTTCCTTTAGGTCAATTCCCTAGTTCGGCGGCTGGATACGTTAATGACATAAGGAAGGGGGGATTGACATCTGCTGATTATAACAATGATGGAAGAGAAGATCTTGTAACGGGTGGCGTTCAGGGAAATATTAGGGTTTTTTGGAATGATTATTCTGAGGTATTGCCCCCGCTATGGCCAATAATATATCAACCCACAGGCGAATATGATCCGGGCGTGGAGTTAGAGTTTGGTTTTATCTCAATGGATTTTCATGGTAATGATATTTTTTATTACATTGATTGGGGAGATGGAACAGATAGTGGTTGGATAGGACCATATCATTCGGGTGAAGGAATTAACGTAGCTCATGTTTGGGATGAAGAAGGTGTCTATTGGGTTAGAGTAAAAGCACGAAATACGTATGGTGCTGAAAGCGGATGGAACAAATATATGCTTATTTTAAGGACTGATGGAGTTATTAGTAAAACGAACTCCATGATTTCTGATACTTTTGAGAATAGAGAAAAGAAAATCTCTTTGTATAAAGATGAATACTATGTTTATCGTAAAGAATTTCAGCTACCATATTTTGAGTATATTGAAGATTATACCTATAGAAACAAAGAGCCAGTGAAAGCTGTAGCGTATGATTTAGATGGAAACGAAGCCGGATTTGATGATACAATAGTGTGGAAATTCCTTTAGTTCTACTAAGGTTTATATAAGATATATGGGGGAAAAAATGAGCAAAAATGCCGTATTCAAAAAAGGATTCGTTGTAACTGTAATTGTTTTGTTTGTAAGTTTAGCCACTATACCAACTATTAGTGGAAATACAACTACAATTATGCATAAGGAATTTTTGGATTTTATGGAATGTATTGAAGATAGGTCTGTTGTTCCCCGGAATCTTGGTGGAGGAATTCTTTGGGGTTGGTGGTGGCCTGATTTTCCTGGTAGATTTGAACCATTCTTTAATGTAGAGGAAATATATGATTTTGTGTCAGGTGCCGTTGGTTTAACATCTGCAGATTTCAATGATGATGGGCTGCTTGATTGTGCAGTTGCTTGGGGAATGCCGTTCGATGGGCAGTTTCATGCTAACATTTCTATTCTTTATAACAATGGATTGAATAATGATTTCACTCGTGAGGATGTGTTTTCAATTAATTATTCAAGGTTTAAGGATTTAGATTCTGCTGATTATGATGGTGATGGAGATATTGATTTATTATATACTTATTCTAGATCTGAGGGTGCAATAAACAAACAGGGTGTTGGAAGAGTAGTATTTAATAATGGTGAAGGTGTTTTTAATGAAGAACAATTGGCTTTTTACCATGAGTATAATCCAGAAC
>JAUWWG010000002.1 GCA_030616985.1 Thermoplasmatota archaeon | reverse complement strand
TGATTAAAAAATCTGGGCTGGTGTTTTTAGAAAGGAGTGCATCATCATCCCATCTCAACCGCGATGAGAAGTTTTCCCAGATTTTTCTTCTCATTCCTCAAAAAACTACTCTTTTTTTCCTGAAAAATTTTGGAGGGAATAACCATTATTGTAACACAAAAAACCAACAAAAGCTAAGATATAAAGAGCGGAACATATGACAATATCGCCTGCAAGTAACTTATTAACCAGTTTGAATGGAAAAAATGTGTAATTGGTCTCTTGTAATTATATCCCTAATCCCATTCTCTGAACAAATAACTGCCAGCAACAGCTACAACAATCATGTAGGATAAAAAAATAACTGGCGACGTTGTTTGTCATCTAACAAACAAACCCGCCATTTACTAACTGTAATCTATTTATTTCTTCTTTCCTGTTGTCTTACCATGTGCTTTCTTCTGCGTTGTTGTCGCTGTTGCCGTCGTCGTTCTTTTTCCTGCTGCTGCTTCCTGTGTTCTTGCTGCTATTAAACATCCTCTTGCAACTGAATACAATGGATCCTTGGCACGTATCATGGTCGGTATGTCAATTCTAAGCTTTGTTTCTTTTAATTTCTTCTCAAACAGATCGAAAAATCCTTTGGGGATTGAACTTCCACCTGCAATCGCAACTGGAAATGATACTTTTGGCGGTGCTATCTCGGAAAGTTTCCTATCTAGATTCTTAATAATATATGTAATCAATGCATCATAGTATACAGTAAGAGCACCTTTTACGCTACCAAACTCAACATCTGTACCCAACTTAGATTCTGCCTCTTTTGTTGCACATACATGCTCTTTTGGTAATCCTGTTGTTTTTGAAACTTGCTCGTCGATCCAATCTCCGCCTTTACCTATGCTGAAAGACATAAGAGGCGTAGCTAAATATGCAAGCGTTACATTTGTGAGTCCCGCACCTACACTTATTCCTAAGCCAGTAAAGTTATAATCTGCAAGTTCAGAGTAAATCACAGCCAAGCCCTCATCAATCACATGTGTGTCGTATTTCATTTTCTTTGCTAGCGCTTCCATGGTTTTCCTATGATACAATACATTTATATCTAAATCTATTGGATCTGCTGGAGATGAGATGTATAATACTTCTGCCTGACTTTTCGGCGTGCCCAAGACTCTCTCTACAATTAGCTTCATCATAGGTATTGCATTTTTCTCGTCAGAACATATTATACCACGTTTCATCGGTCTTTTCGCTTCTTTCTCGAAGATAGTTGCAAACCTAAATGCATCCTCTCCCAATAGAGAAATTCCGTCGTCTTCCTCCACATAAAGAACTTTCGAGGTGTCTAGCATTGTCTTCGTGAGATCGCTTGATTCGAGCTCCATAAATGCGTTCCGCTGCTGCATAAAAACTACATCTTCGCCTTCTTTTTCTGCACAAATTATATTCATAGTTCCAATATCAAGGCCTTTTGCCATTTCCACATCACCATCCTTGTTAATATAATGGAATGTAGCTACATTTTCCTTAAAAAGGTTTCGAATGTTCGCCCCAACCCATAGTCTAGTTATATGGCCCACTTTACTCCCCACTAAAAGTAGGTACAACACCATTGACCCTCAGTCACAGATGCGCAAGAACAAAATATTTACTTTAATCAAATCATTTGATAGATTATCACTTTGATTTCACTAGATCAACAATACCTTTAATTTTTCTTTCGAAATCCTTCGTGATTTCTACCAATCGATCTTTCTCAATTGATGGTTGATTCTCCAGTGCGCTACTCAACTGCATTGAAACCTTATCAATACCTATTGAGCCCCATTTATCCGTTTCGGCTGGATTCCTCGTTATTCTCAAGATTCTCGCTTCATCTATATCATCTTTGACTCTTACGATATTACCTCGCACTTTGGTGCAAGATGCCCCTAATGTCAAATCCTTTCCATCGGACATTGTAAAATCTAGTTTATTGACAGCAGCGTCTACACTTTTCCTTGTTGCTTCCTCTATATCTCGCTCTATCTCTTCGTCAGTATAGATTTTCACTTCCGCTTTTTCTTCTTTGCCCACCACAGATTCGAATCTGTTTCCAATCATCTTGAGAGTCACATTTGCAAATGCATTTCCCATTAGTACTAAAAATCCAGCAACGAAGAGCGAGAATACATAGCTTATGAATGGGTAATACCACTTATCTGGATAAGCATATACAAAAAGAGAGAGAGCAGATAACGACATAAGAGCACTCCCTCCCACAATACCGTACCCGTATTTCGTCTGCCTCATCATCAAATTGATGCCCGTCAAAATCGATGTAAAACCAACACCCATGAAAACAGCAGTAAGAAGAATTTCTTCTGGCAAAGAGTTATAGTGAATTTTGAAAATCATGATAAATGCCACCCCTATTGCTAGGAGTGCAATACCTACCATAAAAAACACAGAACCCAGGTAGTAACTCAATACACCTCGGTGTATTATTCCAGAAGAACTTGCGTCATCATTAACGATAATTTGATCTTTGTGCATCTCAGAGCCCGTTATATGAAATACCTTTTTGATATAAAAATGTGGCTGTTGTTTTATGCCGCAAATGGACCTACGAAAAAAACTAATTTACTAGTTTCAACTTTTAGGAGTCCCCATCTAAAAGATTTAAATATCAAAAGCTACATACTGGCTTACTCTTATCTAGTAGGTGAAACATGGGCAAAGGACTGAATGCAGCAAGAAAACTCAAAAAAGACCGTAGAAAACAGCAATGGCATGATCGGTATTTCAAAAAGAGAGTATTACGCCTAAAAGAAAAGGCAGATCCGCTTGGAGGAACAGCTCAAGCAAGAGGAATTGTCATTGAAAAAGTAGGCATAGAAGCGAAACAACCGAATTCTGCTATTAGAAAATGTGTAAAAGTACAACTTATAAAAAATGGTCGTCAGATTACTGCATTTGCTCCGGGCAATAATGCCATTAGTTTTATCGATGAACATGACGAAGTAATGATTGAAGGAATTGGCGGTAGAATGGGAAGAAGTTACGGTGATATCCCTGGTGTTCGATTTAAAGTAATAAAAGTCAACGACGTAGCCCTTGATCAAATGATTAAAGGAAAGATTGAAAAAGCAATGAGACGATAGATATGACTGAAAAAAGTAAAGGAAAAGTAGATGCTCATTTTTTCCCAGTTCTGGCGAAATATGATATGAGTAAAGTCAAGGTAGAAGACAGAGGATTAGAAAAATACATAAATTTAGAAACTGAGAATCTATACCTTGGCGGGGTTTTTTCAAATAAAATGTTTGCCAAAGCCAAGGTTCCCATAGTCGAGCGTTTGATCAACAATATAATGAGAACTGAGGTTTATACTGGAAAGAAAATTAAGGCATATAAAGTTGTAAAGGCTGCTTTTGAAATTATCGAGAAGAGAACTAAATCCAATCCAATACAAGTATTCGTTGACTCTCTTCAAAATGCTGCACCTAAAGAGGAAACTACTCGACTGCGTTTTGGTGGCATATCAGTCCCTAAAGCAGTTGATACAGCTCCGCAGAGACGTCTGGATCTTGCTCTTCGAAACATCTGTAAGGGATCAGTTTCTGCTTCCCATAAAAATAAACGAAGTATCGAGTCGTGCCTTGCTGATGAGATAATCAAGGCAAGCAAAAATGATGTAGCTTCTTTTGCAATAGGCAAGAAAAATGACGTAGAAAGAGTTGCCAAGTCAGCCAGATAAACAATTTAGATTTATAATATGTTATAAGGAGTATTTAGTATGGGACGTAAGGAAGACAATATAGCAAAAGCAAAAGATCTGATGAATAAACTAAGTCGCATTCGTAACATTGGTATAGCTGCGCATATAGACCATGGGAAAACCACATTTTCTGACAATTTGCTTGCTGGTTGCGGTATGATGAGTGAAGATCTTGCCGGTAAACAGCTTGTGCTAGATTATGAAGGACAGGAACAAGACAGAGGCATCACCATTAACACAGCTTCTGCATCCATGGTGCACAGTTTTGAAGGGAAAGATTATCTTATCAATCTTTTAGATACTCCAGGTCACGTAGATTTTGGTGGTGACGTAACACGTGCAATGCGTGCCGTTGATGGAGCAATAGTTCTAGTATGTGCTGTAGAGGGAGCTATGCCGCAGACAGAAACTGTCATTAGGCAGGCAATACGCGAAAAGGTGAAACCCGTTTTATTTATCAACAAAGTAGATAGGCTAATCAATGAGTTGAAGGTAACACCAGAAGAAATGCAGCAGCGTTTCGTCAAAATAATTCAAAAGTACAATCAGCTTCTTAATAACATCGTTCCAGAAGATCTGAAAGACAAATGGGATGTAAAAGTAGAGGACGGAACAGTCGCATTTGGTTCTGCATATTATAATTGGGCTATTTCTGCTTCATATATGAAGAAAACTGGACTTTCCTTTAAAGATATATATGAATATTGTCATAAAGATGACCAAAAAACACTTGCAAAGAAAAGTCCAATCCATGAAGTCATACTCGATATGGTTATTGACCATCTCCCATCCCCACAAGAGGCGCAGAAATATAGAATACCTCACATCTGGAGAGGCGACCAAGAGAGTACACTTGGTAAAAGCATGATTGAATGTAAAGAAAATGGACCACTTGCACTCATGGTTACAAAGATTATTTTAGACCCACATGCAGGAGAAATAGCAGTGGGGCGTATGTATAGTGGAAAAATAGAGCGAGGGCAAGAACTCTATGTGGCAGGAATGCCCAATAAAAACCGAGTACAACAAGTAAATGTCATGGTTGCAATAGACAGAATCCCTGTTGATTTTGTAAGTGCAGGGAATATTGTTGCTGCCACTGGAATAAGAGATGCAATTGCAGGTAGTACTGTCACAGATGACCCTGAAGCAGAACCTTTTGAGCGGATTGTTCATGTTTCAGATCCTGTGGTAACTGTTGCAGTTGAAGCGAAAAACATGAAAGATCTTCCAAAACTTATTGAAGTTCTTAGATCAATTTCCAAAGCTGACCCAAGTATACAAGTCCAAATCAACCAGGAAACTGGTGAAAACCTGATGTCGGGAATGGGAGAACTGCATCTTGAAATTACTGAATATAGGATAAGAAATGATTATAAACTTGATATTGTCACCTCAGAACCTATAGTGGTGTACAGAGAAACGGTTGGAAAAACAAGCCCGCATAAATTCGAAGGAAAATCACCAAATAAACATAACCGTTTTTACATAGAGGTTGAACCACTTCCAGACAATATTGTCAAGGCCCTGCACGATAATGTGATACCTGAAAATGTTAAAAAACACAAAAATGAAGTAGCGAAAATTCTACAGGAACTAGGAATGACAAAAGAACTTGCAAAAGGAGTTTTTGCCATACGTGGGTTAAACATGATGGCCGATACCACTAAAGGTATACAGTACCTATTTGAGACCAGAGAGCTCATCAAAGAAGCGTTCGATGAAGTTATGAAAAGTGGACCAACTGCATCTGAACCATGTCAAGGAGTACTAGTAAGACTCGTAGATGCTAAACTTCACGAGGATGCAATACACAGAGGACCAGCACAAGTTATACCTGCTGCAAGAAATGCAATATACGGCTCCATAACAATCTCTGACCCTGTAATACTTGAGCCTATGCAGAAGGTATTCATAAGTACACCGCAAGAACTCATGGGCGACGCATCAAGAGAATTAAACCAGAGAAGAGCAGAAGTAAAGGACATGAAAACAGAGGGGGACAGCGTAAACATTGATTCAAAGGCACCAGTTGCAGAGATGTTTGGATTTGCTTCTGCGATACGATCCGCCACAGGTGGAAGGGTACTTTGGAATACAGAAAACGTGGGGTTCGAACCTATGCCAAAGCATCTTCAGGATGAAGTGATAAAACAAGTAAGAGAAAGAAAAGGCTTAAAACCAGAGCCATATCCAGCTGAATATTATCTGGATTAATAATCTCTCTTCTTTATTTTCAATTTTTTTCCTTTGTTTGTAAGAGAGAATAGTAAAACAAAAAGCATCGTCTAGTTACCGGATCGCAATGTTTACTGCAAATTTTGTTCTGAGTTGACTATGTGAAAACACACTTCTTAAAAGGCAAAATTCACAAAAACTAATTATGTCTTGTAAAAAATTAAAAATCATTAAATAGCAATCCGTGTTACACGATGCTTGGAGGGGAAAATGGAGCGCGGGAGCATAAACATAAACAAAAACTACGAGCTCGAGTACCGATACTTTGACAAGGATGCTAATTACAAATATTTTAACAGAAAATTTGAGATCTATCTTATAGAGAGAAAAACGCTTAAGAAAAACTATGTTCTCCATATGGATAACTGCGACACTACTCCCAGCAAATGGTCCCCGCATATTCACAAAGCTTCAAATGTTAACAAAAAATTATATTTTGGTGTGACAACCCTTAACTGGAATGACATAAAGAATAGCTTTGCAGATTGTATAGTTGACGAGATAGGAGAAAAAAGCAGAGAAAATATAAAAAAAGCTATTGGGAAACTATCTTCTCCAAAGTTGTAAAAATAAATAAAAGTACATTTTTTAACTAATTACATCTGATTTTACATATTGCTTAATCTGTATTTTCCATGTGATGGCTCATATATCTGCCCGTTACGTCTGAGCCTATCCACCGCATCTTCCACCTTGCCAGATTCAACGCCATCTATCTCTGCCTCTCTTATAATGTCATTTCTATCTGCGTTTCCATCTTCTGATGCGTCACACAATTTTTGTATAATATCTATGATTGAACGCATTCTACTCTGTTGAGTATGACTTATGCCGGTAGTAATGATATCAATATCAAATTTATCGGTTTCCCGATCCATCCCAACTCTTGTAAGATACTGTTCAATAATGCCAATAGATCTTTTTGCGTCCTCTACAGTTACCTCCTGGCTGAGTCTCAGTTTGGCGCTTGCCTCTGCAAGTCTTACAAAAGCCTCAAGCTGTCTTGGAGTAAACGTAACGGTATCCTCAGATGAGTTTCTAAAATCTACATAATAGCTCTTGATTAGTTCCAATGCCTCATCAGTCATTACAGGATAGATGTTTCTTTTTGCATATGCTATATACTTTCTTAGAAATTCAGGATCGAATGTTGGCATAACAATTTCCATTAACTTATCTCTTTCTTTTTTAGTACGTTTTGACATTTTAGATTTTATGATATTCTCGCTTATCTCCCCCGCCTTGTGAGTACGTAAAATATGTGTCGCAAGATCTGTATCCCTTGCCCTGTTGGGTTTGTCAAGAATTGAAAAGATTAGATCAAAACGAGAAATAAGAGCAGGTGGCATGTTAATCTGCTCATGCATTGGAAGGAATTCATCAAATCTTCCTAGTTTTGGGTTTGCTGCCGCAAGCACAGCGCATCTTGTTTTTAACGTTGCATTTATACCTGCCTTAGCAATTGAAATCTCCTGCTGTTCCATTGCCTGGTGAAGTGAACTCCTATCTTTCTCATCCATCTTATCTATTTCATCAATACATGCAACACCCATGTCAGCCAGAACTAATGCCCCTGCCTCCAATGTCCACTGGCCTTCACCAAAGTCATCTCTGACTGCAGCTGCCGTAAGACCTGCAGCCGTTGACGCTTTACCAGAAGCGTAGATACTCCTTGGAGCTAGTTTGGACATATAGGCAAGCATCTGAGACTTTGCAGTACCAGGGTCTCCAACAAATAGCGTGTGAATATCACCCCTTATGCGAGTGCCATCAGGCATCTCTTTAGCAAGACCACCAAACAACTGCAAGATTAAAGCCTCCTTTTCTACATCCATACCATAAATCGTAGGTGCAATGCTTTCCCTCATTTTAGTATAAATATCAGGGTCTTTGCTCATCTTCAATATCTCTTTCTCATCTTCCTCGCTAACCTCTACCTCTTCAAACGCCATTTCCTGACTTTCAATGCTAACTGCATCCATAGCCTTATCAAAAGAAGTCAATCGAAACTGCCCTCTTCTCCTTTGCATAGAACGAAGCATGCCATTTGCAACGATTCTATCCCCGGGAGATATCTCCCCTACAAGATCATCTTCAAGATACACACTTATTCTCTCTGGCTGAGCACCACCACGAAGCCCCTCAGGATTTTCCTGGATTTCTATCTTTTGAGAATCTATAAACTCGGACAAATTAGTTAAAAGTTTAAACGAAGAAACCCTTCCACATCCACCTTGATCTTCATAACATTCGGAAGGCTCTTTTAAAATATCCTCTTCCTGCTCTATCCTGATAACTGCGCCACATTTATGACATTGAAATGCGCCAACCTGAAGTTTAGGTCTCACTTCGGTTCTTTTCTTTACTAGACCCTCTACAGCAACGAATGTCCCAAGATGATTTGCACGAATTTTTCTAATAATTATCTTGTTTGTATCAGGAATATTTACAACTCTAAAATGGAGTTTTAATTTATTTTCAGCAGCAACATCAACATTTTTTAAAGCTTCCTCAGCATTAAATACTGCTTTGTAAGGTTGATTGATAAGCATTTCAGTGAGCTTTGGATCTGCCCTATCTATGTCCCAATAATCAACATATAAACTACGTTTCTCAGGATATTCAATGGCAACAGTCTCAATTCCAGGTTTGTAATTTTCTTCAAAGAATCTTTGCCATGAAGCTGCTAAGCTCTCATCCTTAAGCAATCGTACCATATGAATTCCCCCGATGATTTTAGAACGTGAAATACAGGTTGGGTTTAATAATTTTAGCGGGTGTAGAAACCCCGCGAGTGGGTGCACGTTTCATCTATTGACTGCCCATCTGCATTCTCAACCCCGTTAACCCTTTGAGCACCAGCAGTTTGCGGTAAGGCTGCTCACTTCCGTGCCTCACCCGGTTCCCGCAACTAAGATGTACATATGATCCTCCGACCATATATGGTCATCACCTCTAATCCCGAAGGACAAGGTCTCATCGTCAACAAATGGATCAATAAATGCTCGTTACATCGCCTCTTGGTTTCGACCCCAGCATATCGGCGGTTTCTGGTTACAGGGAACGCCTACCTCCCCAGTCTATTCTACACCTATCGCCATTACTTATCTCACAATGATCTCCGCATAATTTTCAACATATTTCTGAAGAACTGGAAAAACACTAATGCCAATGCTATTGAGAGAAATGCCAAATCACGAGCGATATAAAGCCATGAATATGGATTCGAGCCAGGTGTAAACAGGAGACAATCTATCACAAGTAGATAAATGAATAACGCTATGATGAAAAATAGAATTATATTAATATAAAACGACCATTTGTACCAAGTTTTCTTACTCATTTGATGAAATGCATTATCTACCATATCAAACAACTCCTCTTAATTAACAAACAATGCATTGCAGAATAGATATATGAAAGTTATGCTTCCAAATAATCAAAGAAAATCGGTTAATTTCGGCTTTTTTACCTTATCGCTCACAAATAAAGAGTTTATAGATTTTTCTACCAGTTTTATACGTTGGCGTGAATAAGACGAGATATTGTATTTTTCCGCGACTTCTTTTGAGATTTCCAAGTACTTCTTAACAGATTTTTCATGAACTGTAAGAATAAGTTTCCCACCACACTTTGTACATGTACCTGTGAGAGGGACCCTTCGATATGTAATATTGCATATGGGGCAACGAACTGACTGCTTACTAAATGCTCTAAGATTACCCAATATATCCGGTAGAAAGTGTCTTTCTATAACCTTGTACGCAACATCAGCTTCATCCACTGCCCGTATCTTTGCAGCAAGATTTAGCTGCGCATTCATCTTATCCATCATAGTTTTCAATGTTTTATAGGATGACATCTTTGGACCTGCAGATATATCATCTGTGTCATGTGTGAAACCGAACTGTTCATATTGTAACTCAGTACCTAGTCTTGAAGACACCAAATCCATTATAGGTTCCAATTCTTTGGGATTCTCATGTTGCAATGTAGCTTCATAAAAATCAAGAGGATATCTTGCCATGACATCAACGTTGTGAGCTTCCTTATCAACCTCTGACGGATCGATACGAGTTGTAAGAAGTAGGGGTAAATCCATCCTTCCACCACGTTTATCAGGAATATATGCATGGGAGAAATTCAAAAGTGCATCCATGAGAAGCATTAAACCATCTTCGTCGCCATCGGCGTTGCGACGTTTTGCTGCATGATAGAAAGGATGAGCAAAACAGACCTGAGCATCAGTAAAACCTATTATTCTAGCTAAAGCTCCTGCAGAAGTATGAGGTGCCAACCCGACAACAAGATGCCCTGTTAAATCTTCCAGTCTTCTAATTTTGAAAAAACGATTCAATTTATAGAACTTAACTAGAAGATCATCTATAAATTTTGATACATTGACAAAATACTCTGCACAAGATTTCGAAATAATAACATCCTGTACTTTCAACTCACAGGTTTGATCATCACGTTCTAGAGAACTTCCGAGATAATCCTTTGTGTAACCTAATTTTTTTAATTTTTGTATCGAAACTCTGATTTCTTTTGATTTGAAATGTGTAAGAGGGGCATCAGTCATATCAAAACGTATTGTTCCATCTTTGAATACAGATACATTGTGTTTTGCTCGCAGTATTCCCTTCTCCAAAGGCTCGGGTGTTTTATGTTTTGATATTGTGCCTATTACACCTTTGATCGTTTCTGGAAGATTACGTTCTTTTAGGTTACTTTTTGCGATGTCTAGTTCTTTGGATATACTGACTTTTTGAATCTCTATTCTTCCTTCAATGGGATCCGTATGCCCTCCACATGTGCAAAATACCCTATAAGTGGTTTTGCCACACTTGGAGCATTTTCTTCGCCCTGCTTCAAATTCTATTGTGCTCTTTTCTGCTGCTGTCCTAAACAAACGTTGATTGCCACCATAGTTTCCCAGTGGAAATAAAACATGTGGTGGAGGCTTCATTTTTCTAGCATCTGCCTTCTCAGGCCGCCCCATACGTGTTCCAATTCGAAACGGCGCTTTTTTCCTAACCTCTATGCCAGCAAGTCCTGAAACCAGTGAAATAATATCTTGCCCTTCCTTTACGTTTTCAAGTAACTTAACTCTCTCTGTTTCAACAATGCGACCATCCTCGATATCCAAACCAAGACATCTGATAATAGAATGGGAATGCCCACCCAAGATAAGTTTTTCTTGACTTTGTTTGTGAATTGCGCCAAGTTCTATGAGAATATTTTTTATTTCATCATACCTGGGAAGAACCAGTAATGAATCGTCAACTATTTCACCATGCGCCTTCACAAGCTTTGAGAGTTTGACTACATCATCAGGTGTTATATCATGCCAGAATAGATTATAATAAGGATGTAGTGGAACATTATACCTAGTTGAAATTTCAAAAGCATTCAAAAATAATGGTTTTTTTAGATTGACTTCCCTTCCAAAATCTTCATTGATTTTCTTTTGAGTTTTTTCATCATTTTCCATAATACAGTGGATATCATATTCCTTTGGCAGACAGTTCAATGACTTCTGTAAATCCTGAATCCACCATTCGTAAATGTATGGAGAATCAGGAAGCAATGCATTATTCTCAATGAATTCTCCAAAAGGAATAAGAATTTCACCGAGATCAATTATTTTTTTAACATCGTATTTTTCAACATCCTTTACATCATTAACCTGAACTAAATCACCGTTTTGCAACAGTACAATGGGGCCATCAATCTGGCTGCACGGAGTACCTATTGTTCCCTTCCCAGGTCGCTCCGTTTTAATTTGTGTACCAACAGCAATAAAACCATCAAGTATCTTCATTGAAGCGGGGTTAACTGCAGTAGATGCCAAACCACCCGTACGAGCCCTGCCATACCGTAGTCGAAAGCCGCCTTTTCTAGATGGATGAGAAAAAACAGGCCTACCCGCAATAACCTCACCTATATATTTGAGAGAAGGAGCAATCTCTGGAATTCCATCAGTTTTCTTATCGTCTCCACCATTATTTTTATTGACAAAAATATCGAGAAAATCCCATCCTTTGAGTTTTAGTTTTTTAACATGTTTTAAGAGTTTAGGCGCCTTAAGACAGAGACCTTCGGCAATTACAAGGCATGCCCCACCTCTAAGACGGTTTGTCTCAACTCTTGGTAAATCCCGATATCCTGTTACTTCCTCTTTTTCTGTTCCCTCACCAGTTATACAAATTGGGCAACCTTTTGTTATCTTGTCTATCTCATCGACCGAGGGAGTATACTGCAAATGTTGTACCCTCTTATACAAAGGAATCTCCTCTTTGTAACGCTCTATCTCCCCAGATGTTGGCACATATTTTCCTATATCTAGTTCCCTTCTAACAACATCAGCAATTAAAACGCTCATTGCTTGTCCTGTTCCACCTGCACTTCTGATGGGTCCAGAGAAATAAAGAGCCACATAATCCGTACCGTCCTTATTTTTCCCCAGTTTTACCTCTGCTATTCCTTCGAGAGGGGCCACTAAAACACCTTCAGTAAGTATAGCGAGTCCCGTTCGTATGGCTTGATCTAAAGCATCTTCGATTTTATTGAATTTGTAGGTTTTTCCATTAACAATTTGTCTAGCGATTTCCAAAGACACAAGTTCTCTGTTACCTATTTTTTTGGTAGTCTCACGAATTTTTGGTGCTATGCCTTTTGGACCTACAAGCTGTTCTACCCGCACAGCAATGTCCAATGCCCGAGGTATTTCAACTTCAAGTTCTGGATCAAGACCCTTTTTTCGTGCTTCACCTGCAATGGAATAGCATGATTCAATATCATCCTGAAGTCTACTAAAATACGAACGCATATCTGAGCTAACTGCAATATCTCCAGATAAGTCCCCACCCATAATTTTCCATCTCTAAAACTTAACAATGTACATATGAAAAAAGAGGTTTAAAGGTTTGTGTTTGAGAAACACAAACCAACATAAAAATTAGAACTACATCCCGCTAAAATCCATCATGGTCACATTTCCAGTTTTAAGATCTGCAATCGGAAGTTTTGCAGGATCCGGAATGAAGTTCAACATCTTCTGATAGGATGTCTGTGACTGCCAACTTGAGGCATTTATCAAAGTAACCCCCCTGTATGCCCCAATTGTGGCCAAGTGAACATGACCTGTGACAAATATATCAGGAATCTTGTCTATAACCATGTAATCCAAATGCTCCGGAGTAAGTGGCGTGTATCCACCATAAGCTGGAGCAAGATGATGTTTTTTCAACATAACCTTCATTATTTCTAATGGCTCATTATATCTTAGACACTGTATATTTGTAGCGAAATCAAGCAAGCTTTGTCCGTGATATGCTAACACTTCCACACCATGGAGGGAAAAATAACAAGGGTTGCCAACAAAAGTAATATCATTACCGGAAAATAGATCTCTTATCTCTTTCTCAAATGCAGGTTGCGGCTCCGCAGGTCTAACAGCATCATGGTTGCCAGGCTGCAGGACAATAGATATATGATCAGGGATTAATTGTAGTTGTTCGGCTAGTGTTTCATACTGTCTGTATACATCAACTATCGAGAGCTCTTTGTCTTGATTGGGATAAATACCTATTCCATCCACAGCATCTCCAGGTATAACCAAATATTTTATTTTACCGGCAACATCTTTTTGTCTGGAATTACCCATCTCACCATTTATCCATCGCAGAAACGCTTGCCATTCTGTTTCCATAAATTGTTTGCTACCAATATGAATATCAGAAAGAAATGCAGCACAAACTGGTACCTCGGATCTATGTCTCTCATTCTGAATACTAATATCTGGAAAAACTATACTTTGAACTACTAGTAAATCGCCATCTTTGCTGAGTTGACATTTCATCCCCAATATCTCATCTAAAATAATTTCACTTGCCATCTGAGTGGCTTCACGATTATCTTTCAAGGCAATAGCTGCTGCAGCACCAGTTTCATCCTCAATCTCTATTAGTTTGTGTCCATTTTTAGTGGTTCTTACATCCTTAATTATCCCGACAATTTGTATATCTTTAATACCGCTTCTTTTAATCCTATTTATGGGAATGACGTTTGCCATTTCTCGTCTCTGGCTTCGCAGTATTTTTCTTAAAACACCATATCTGTTTAAAAACAATTTTGTAAAATCACTTGTAGTTCCTTCGCAGGTACTTTTACCAGTTATATCCTTAATTATCTCAATCTCGGACTCATAGTCCAAAGATGCTGGTTTCCATCCTTTTACTTTTTTTATTTCTATTAATTGTGGTATTGCCGCTTCTTCTATTTTTTCATCTGGTATGGATATCTGATCATCTTTATCAGGATCATCATATTCGAGTTCGTTTTCTTCAAAAGACGTTTCTGGTTGTAACACTCCACCATACATTGTTGAAAGGATTTTCTTTTGTAATTCCTTTTTTTCAAGTGAATCTTCACAAGGTTTTGGAATATCCTCAATCTTTGTTTCTTGTTCGATATTTTTTACTTGTTCAATTGTTAGGACAAGAGGATACTCTTTTAGCTTTTTAGTTATAAAAGAGGTGAATTTTTTTGGGTCGTCCTTGGACAAAATATAGTTCAATGTATCCGGTTGGACAAATGTGCCATGCTCCGAGAACGATTTAATTATGGATTTCATTTCCCCTATCCCACAAAAAATACGTACAGTATTTTATCTCAGAATAAGCGTATATCGCAATGGGTTTTTAGAATTATGGTTTAGTAGATAATTTAGTTTCAACGAAATTTCCCCAGCAAGGGAATATATAAACCTTTCTATGAAATGGTTTTGTTTCGTTATGGTTGAAACCTCCCTAACGCCAATTCTATCAAATCCCCCCAATTCCTAATGCCTTCGCCGATGCCAGTAATATCTGCGGGTGTAACATAATTAAGATAACTATGCTCTAAAAAGAAGTTATAATGCGTTACAAAACCATCCAACAAGACACTAGCGCTATACGGTTCTTTCAAATCCCGCATAATCTTATACCGTTGCTTCAACGTGCCGTGAAAACGCTCGATAAGATTCGTATTGACGGGTGACCTAAATCCTCTTGATGTCAAATGTTCAACACGGTCTTCCTTATATCGTGTGTAGAATACTTTGTTAAACGCCCCGTGATATATACCTAATTTATCTGTTATGATTAATCTAGGTCTTATTTTGCTCTTTGCCTTCGCTGTAGAAAACAAATCTATTGCATCGTTCATAGTTCTAGTCTTAGATAGGTGAGACGCTATAAGAAAACGTGTTTCTGTATCGATAATATCCCAAAACCAATACTGCTCACCCCAAATATCCACAACAGTCTCATCCCCTATCCAAACATTAGACAGATGCGGTTCGAAAAACATGACATAATTATTTACCATCTCAGAGTATTTGATTATCCAATTCCAGATGGTGGATGGCGATACATCTAAACCCCTCATATCATTGAAAGTATGGCAGATATTTCTGCATGACATACCATTGTAATAATATGTCAATGCTCTTACAATAAGGTCTTTAGACTGCCTCATTTTAGGGAAAGTATCTGTTTCTGACGACTTCCGACCACATACCTTGCAAATATAGTATTGTTTATCTTTGTGTTTACCGTATTTGCTTAAGTCTGTAGAACCGCAAAACCGACATTCGACAACCCTCTCAATTACTGTTATCTCTTTATGTTCTGCCATTGTTTCATTCCTTTAATAATTTTTTACTATTTTGGCATTGGTACTCAATAGATTGGTCTAAAATGTAATTGTAACTTTTCAAATATTCATTAAAGAGTTTTTTTTGTTTTCTTTTAGAGATAAGAATACTTGGTCTTAATTCCGTATCTGAATCATATAGTTGAAATTCAACTAACATTGTAGCATTATCTGAATTTGGGTCTGAAAGTGTTATAGAATAAAATAGGGGGGAATCATATGTTCTTATTTCACATTTATTTATGTTAGATGCTGTAAGTTCACTTTTTATTTTGCAGATTCTTACAAGTTGACTAGTTATCGCATGCTTAGTGCTAGAAATCATGTTCTTATCCTGTTTTATAAGTTGTACCGATTCACTATTTAAAATTAAAAATTTCATATGAACTCCTCGTTGAATGGTGTCTTTAATAGTAGATGCCTCTTGTCCGATTAATTTTTCTAAAGTTACGCCAATAAAAATTATTTCTTGTTTTGCTTGTGATAGTGTTTTTTTCAACAATGGTAATTCTTCACGAGAACTATAAAAATCAATACTATTACCAAATAAGTCTTTCACCAAAATTATGATTCCAATAATTACTCCAATAACAAAAATTCCAGTAACAATATCAAAATCAGGCAAAAATATTTTTGATTGTAATAATATTGATTGTATATCATCTTTAATGAGAGCTATAAATGAAAGCAGTGTTAACCACCCACCCCGTGTTTTTGGTATAATTTTTTTAACAGATTTCCACATGTATTGCGTAAAGTCCACCATAGATAATTAAATTTTGCCTTGTTATTTATATCCATCCCCCCATATATAGTTTTCCACCATAACGAAACGCAATCCTATGAAATTGGCGTTTTAGGGGTGAAAAATCAAAACACTGTTAAGAGGATTTTACACCCTCATGAATACAAGGAATTTTATCAGCATTTTTCGAAAGAAATATAAAAGAGTGAAAAGTAATTAGATATAGAAAGACAAGGAAACACGACATGATAAGCATAAAAATCTACAAACAGGGAAACGACATCCTAGTCGGTGCGTGTGATGAAAAGCTCATCGGTAAAAAATTCGTTGACGTGAAATTTCAGATAGATGTTACCAGAGAATTCTATGGCGGGGAACGAATAACCGCAGAGGTTCTAAAAAAATATTTGGAAAACGCTACCATCGCAAACCTTGTCGGTGAAAAAACAGTACAGTGTGCCATAAAGATGGGGCTTGTGGATCCGGACTGTGTCATGAGGATAAAGGGAATACCACACGCCCAAGTGGTGAGAATGTTTTAATGCTCCTATTGTTGTAATTTTTTAATCTTGTCTATCTTGTTGATCATCTCATTATAATGACTTCCCATCCAATAGAATTTATTACATTTCGAGCAAAACCAAAATTTCTCATTGTTTTCAAATACTTTACTTGGGACTTTTCCTTGGACTTTGTTCTTCTCAACTGTATCAAGTACTGTATTACAAAGAGTACATCTTGACAAAATCGATTTTTCATCAATGTTTACATGCTTTAAAGCTTGATTTAATTGTAGGTCGAGGTCTGTAGTTTCTATTGATATAACATTTAGATTTTTCTTTTTTCCCCTTATAATTAATTCTTTATCTCGTGTAAATATGGTGCGGTTTTCACCTTTAGCAATGTTTAGTAAATCTTCATCTGACATCTCTGCATTTTCATAAAAAGTATCAAATCCTAGAATACGAAGCCACTTTGCAAGTGTGCCAAGCATTTGATCGCATAATATTTTCATTGCATCAGTTTGTAATGAACTAAAAGACCATTCCCCAATCTATTCACATCAACTATTCTTAGAGATAATAAATCGTCTTCGTTTTTTATGCCCGATCCATCTGCCACCGTAGGTGTATTTTTACCTCCGATGATACATGGTCCAATGTAGATGTATAAATCGTCTACCAATCTATTTCTTAAAAAACTCCATATAATGGTTCCGCCACCCTCAACTAAAAGTTTCTTTATCCCTCTCTGATAAAGGAGATCCAACATACTCTCTAACTCTACATGCATTCCATCATCAGCTTTGATCCCAACTACTTCTATATGATCTCCTTCAAACTGCTTTTCGTTTCCTTGGACGGTGACTATCAGTGTTTTTGCCACATCATTTAAAACCAAAGCATCTTCTGGAGTTCTGCATTTATTATCCAGAACTACCCTCAAAGGCTGTTTTGGATTTCTAACATATTTCTCTTTAACCGTAAGCTTTGGATCATCGGAAAGCACGGCACCAATTCCAACAAGAACCGCATCACATTCATTACGCAAGTTGTACATACGTTCTATGTCTTCATCACTAGATATCCTTAGCTGTTTTCTAGTTGGAAGTGCAATCTTACCGTCTGCAGACATTGCACAATTTACAATTACATATGGCCTATTCATACAATTCTCACTTAGGATAAAGCGGACAATCCTTTTTGTTTTCAGGGCAAATACCTTTGCTCTTACATGCAGGTCCTGCATTTTTAAAAATGGCCGGAGCTACCTTTTTTACTTCCCGCAGCATTTTATTTGCCAGTTGTCTGATTTCCCATTGCGCGTGTTGGCAGCATCGTAGTTCAAAAAAATTCAGTAATGATCGAGCGTTCATTGTGACAATGACGTTTGTACAAGCAGCATTAGGAAGCACATAACGTGAGTCTTCTGCAGGTATGCCCAGTTCTAATAGTCTGTTGTATTCTCCCCAGATGTTTTTCATAGTCGCATCATAAGCTTTTTTCATTTCCTTGTTTTTTGCAATTTTTGGAGGTGTTACATAATTAGGTTCATTGAAATTTACATACCGCTGACTCTGCTGAGCATAACTAGCAATACGATGCCGCACTAGTTGATGTGTAAGTGATCGGCTTACATCGCTTATTGCAAAATTAAAACTCGCATGCTCAATCACACTTGTATGCCCCAGATTCATGACATAATCAAGTACAGATTTTAATTCTTTATCAGAGGTTTTATCCAAATCTTCAGGTTTTGTTTTGCTGTGTGTAAGTTTTGCAGCCATAGCAGGTATTTTCTCGGGATTAGGAGTAAATCCTATGAGTTTAACATTCATCAATAACTCGCCTTTTACCCATATACCAATTTGCTCTTATTACATTTGAGGTGCACATGAACCATTCTTGCATATAATCTTAATATAGCCTCAACAGAAACCATAAGCTTTTAAAAAGCAACAGAATTACCGTCAAATATAAATTAAAAATATTTGGAGGAAAAATACAATGATAGCATTTATTGTTACAACTATCATATGTTTCATTACCTATCTACTTCTTACTACGGGCAGTGGAACAATAGGACTTTGGAGCAGGGAAGAACTTCTATTTGGATTTATTCTTTCGTTAATCGTTGGATTCGTCACGGGAAGGATTTTTGTGAAGGAAGATTTTAGAATGCTAAATCCTGTTAGATGGTTAACATTTATTGCGTATGCCATTGGACCGTTTTTTATGGGTATGGCAAAGGCAAATATTGACGTCGCATACCGTGTAATAACAGGTAAAATAAATCCAGGCATTGTAAAAATATCCCCAGACCTTAAAACAGATCTTGGAATAACAATGCTTGCAAATTCCATAACACTTACTCCTGGAACATTAAGCGTGGATATTGATGAAGACAAAAATGATCTCTACATCCACTGGATAAATGTCAATGAAGAAGCATTGAAAGGGGAATCTGTTGACTGCAAATATATCTGTGGAAATTTTGATAAATGGATCAGGAGGATTGCCGAATGATGGACTTTGAATACTTGGTTGTATTACTAGCACTACTGTTTTGTGTTATAATGGCCATGATTAGAGTGATCCGTGGACCAACCGCACCAGATCGAATTGTTGGCTTGGACACGATCAACACTATTGTAATTAGTGGCATGGTCATTTTTGGTGCAGCATTCAATGAAGTTATCTATATTGATGTTGCCATAGTCTACGCTCTACTCTCTTTTATTACCACATTGTTTATAGCTAAGTACCTAGAAGGAGGGGACTTCTGATGTTAGAGATTTTAATTTACATTTTACTGGGAATTGGAATTTTTTTCAATGTCCTTGCCGGAGTTGGATTATTGCGTTTCCCTGATGTATACACAAGACTTCACGCCGGGACAAAATGTACGACGTTTGGTTCAATTTTCATCTGTGGATCAGTAATAATCCTGGGGTTGAAAATGTGGTATCAAGGTAGTACAGATGGTTCCGTTTTAGCAATACACACAGTGGGAGCATTAGTAGCTATACTGCTTACTAATCCAACTGGCGCCCATGCTATTGCAAGAGCTGCACATAAAAGTGGTGTCGAACCAGTTGGTGCTGTCGTAGATAGTTTGAGAAAAAAGTCAACTAAAAAAGCTGTTAAGAAGAAAACGGAGGTAAAAGAATGATACTAGAGGGAATTCATATTATACTGCCCATCCTAATCGTAGTAGCTGCTGCATTCGCTGTTTTAATGAAGGATTTGATCGCCGCGGCTATTGCTGTTGCTGCCATGAGTCTTTTGCTATCCCTTGAGTTTTATATTCTTCAGGCACCTGACGTTGCAATAGCAGAAGCAGGTGTGGGTGCCTGTCTTACTACTGCCATCCTTGTCATTGCAATAAAAGCTACAAAACGTATGGAGGAAGACGCATGATGTCAAGAAGAGACATAACAGCCGTATTGTCCTTTTCAATTGTTGCAATATTCTTTATTTTTGGTGCTCTCATGATACATCCGTTTGGTGCCCCAGATGAAACAGGCATGGACGATAACATAATTACTAACGCCCAGACAGAAACAGGAGCCAACAATGCAGTTACATCAGTAGTGTTTGATTATAGAGGTTTGGATACACTTGGCGAGACTACGATTCTATTTACTGCTGTTGCGGCCATTATCATGATTTTTAGGAGGCTAAACAAATGAGTGGCATGTCTAAGATAGTCAAAACCATTTCCGGCATTGCTTTCCCATTCATTACGATATATGGTTTATATATCATTGCCCATGGACATCTTACACCAGGTGGTGGTTTCCAGGGAGGAGCCATAGTTGCATCTGGCTGTGCAATGATACTAGTTTCTTATGGGTCTATATGGACAATGAATAGAGTAAGAGAAAAAAACCTATCAATTCTCGAAAGCCTTGGAGCTGTCTGTTTTATCCTTCTTGCACTACTGGGACTCGGCTTTGGGACAGTATTTTTTAATAATTTCTTAGTTGGTACAAATTCCCTATTTGGAGTGGTTCCAGCAGTTGGATCAGGCCTTGCAAATATCAACACAGGAGGCGTAATTCCACTGATGAATTTTGCCGTAGGACTTAAGGTAATCGTAGGTTTGTTTGGCATCGTTTTGGTCATGGCTTATGCAAGTAGAACAAAGGAGGGAAAGAAATGATTTTTAATATTCCTTTTATCGCAGTTGCTGCCTTGATTCTGATAGGGTTATATGCAGTTATTTTTAAGAGAAATCTGATTAAAATGGTCATTGGTATCACCCTTATTGAAAGCGGAGTTAACCTGTTTCTAATCACATTAGGTTATAGAGAAGGAAGCATTGCTCCAATCTATACAAGTTCACCCGGGGGAATTATGGCACTGCCCGTCCCTCAAGCACTGACTCTTACCAGCATTGTCATAGGTGTCGCCGTCCTAGCACTGATGTTGTCTCTGGTAATTCACATCTATAGGCATTATGGAACATTGGATGTCAGAAAAATAGGGGGACCGGAAGAATGAATGTAGCCGATCTCATTGCCCTACTTTTACAGCATTCTCCAGCATTAATCGTTGCCGTTCCTTTACTTGGCGCGTTTATCACACCTTTGATTAGCCGACTTAATGATAAAGTAAGAAATGTTTTTGTTATACTAACTCTTGGTTTAACTGCTTCACTTGTATTTCTGCTCGCATCCGATGTTTTTACCGGAAACATTCATACCTACATTTTTGGTTCGCAAGATCTGGCACTCCCTGTTGTGAGAATTCTATTTGAAGTAGACGCAATGAGTGCTTTCATGGCCATAATAAGCGTAATACTGTCACTGGTTGCAGTAATCTATTCATGGTCTTTTATGAAGGAAAACACTGGACTTGATAAGTATTACACCCTGATTCTTTTGATGACTGCAGGAATGCTTGGTATGGAACTTACTGGAGACTTGTTTAATTTCTTTGTATTCCTCGAGATAACATCCATTTCTTCAGCTGCACTAGTAGCATTTTGGACTAACAAGGCAAAATCAGTTGAAGCAGGATTCAAATATATCGTGATAAGTACCATAGGCGCACTATTTATTCTATTTTCAATAGCACTGTTCTACGGGCAATATAATGCTCTTAACATGGCAATGATTGCAAGTGCAATACAATATACATTCCTGGATAAAATCGCACTTGTTTTATTGATTGCTGCACTTGCTATGAAAGCAGGTGTAGTACCCATGCATATGTGGCTCCCAGATGCTTATGGAAAAGCACCTTCATCAGTAACCCTCATACTTGTAGGTGCAACCCAGGCAAGCCTATATGGTGTTTTTAGGGTGTGCTTCACAATATATGGTGGAGCCATAAATCTAACTCCTATATCTGTTGGCTGGATCTTGGTAATACTGGGAATCATCACAATGTTACTTGGAGTTGCCATGGCAATAATACAAACTGATTTCAAACGACTTATAGCCTTTGGCGCAGTAGCAGAAATAGGTTACATACTCCTTGGTATAGGTACTGGGCTTGTTGTCATGCTAAACCCTGAAATGACAGCTACTGGACTAGCTGCAATGAAGGGAGGTATTTTCCACATAATGAACGATGCATTGGATGTTGGGCTGTTGTTCCTCGTTGCAGGAGCAATATATTATGCGACTAAAGAAACCTCCCTAAATAAGCTGGGTGGATTGGCAAGGAATATGAAATATACTACTGTATTTTTCATAATAGGACTTCTTGCCATATCGGGCATGCCCCCCATGAATGGATTTGCATCCAAACTACTCATTTATGAATCAACATACCAACTTAATCCAATACTATCAATAATCGCTATTCTGTCAAGCATAATGCTCTTAGCAGTATTTGTGAAAGTATTTCACGCTGCATTCTTAGGGCCAGCGTTACCAAAGTTTGAAAATGTAAAGGAAGTGCCAAAAAGTATGCTAATTGCTATGGGAACCATTGCAACCATCATAATAATCTTTGGTCTTTTCCCTGAACTTATAATAAATAATATTGTAGAGCCTGCGGCCAATGCACTTGTTAACTATGGTGATTATATAAGAGAAGTAATTCCCTCATTTGCAGGGGGTGTCTAATTATGTTTACACTAGAATCATTATTAGAAACATTCCAAACAGGAAGTGGTTTTTGGAATCCGATTATATGGGTTGTTGCAATATTAGTTGCATTTCTCATAGCAGTCATACTCAGAGGTTTCGGTAACAAAGAATACAAGAAAAACACTGGGCAAACCCAAGCATTTCTATCTGGAAATCCAGAATATGAAAAGGAACAAATGCACATAAAAAGCAGTAACATCTACTGGGGTTTCACAGAATCACTGAAATGGGTTTTTGACTCGCTAAAAAAAATGCATACGGGAAACGTTAGCGACTATGCCTTATGGTTTGTCATAGTAATGGCAATTCTTTTCGTAGTTTTGATTGTGGGCGAAAACCTGGTGGGGGCGATATAAATGGATTTTCTACAGATATCTCAGACAGCAATGATGGTAATAATTGGTACAATTGCACTTGCCTTATTTGGCATCTTCTTTGGATTAGTATACAAAGGTATTGACCGGAAATTATCTGCTCATATGCAGGGGCGAATAGGACCACCAATACGACAACCTTTCAGAGATGTTGTAAAACTATTTACAAAAGAAAACATCGTTCCTGAAAATGCCATTCCTTGGATTTTTAACCTAGCTCCACTAGTAGGGCTTGTTGCAACGATATCAATACTACTCTATTTACCACTAGGTGGATTTCAACCCTTGTTCCCTGGAAAGGGCGATCTTATTTTAATTCTGTATCTACTAATCATTCCGTCTCTAGCGATGGTAATAGGTGGTTTCTCCTCTGGTTCACCTTACGCAACGATTGGCGCTCAAAGAGAAATGGCAACAATGATTGCCTATGAATTCCCACTAGCAATCATAATAATAACCATTGCGTGGAGGTTAAGTATGCAAGGTGTCACCAATGTATTTGCATTATCATCCATTGCAGCAACACCCGTATGGAATATAGCAGGCCCTCTGGGATTTATCGGTTTTATAATACTGCTCCTTGTACTTGTAATCATCACTCCTGCTGAACTTTCCAAGATACCATTTGACTCGCCAGAGGCAGAAACGGAAATAGCAGGTGGGCTGCTCACCGAATACTCCGGGAGAAATCTTGCCATGTTCTATTTAACCGATGGTGTAAAAACGGTAGTAATGGCATCGCTGATAGTTGCCCTGTTCTTCCCATACAACCTTTCACCACTATTTGGTTTAGAAAGTTATCCTGCATTTGCCGTCGACATTGCATTCTATCTAGCGAAAGTATTTCTTGTGATCTTGTTCTCTGTCACGTTAATACGAGTTGCAGTCGCGCGTCTTAAAATAGATCAGATTGTCTACACCTACTGGGTACCGCTAACCCTGCTCAGTCTTGTTGGACTGATATGTATAATGTGGGATCAGACAATAATGGCAAATTTTGGCTTGCAACCAGTATTTGAAATGCTAGGAATAGTATAGGGAGATCTCAACTACTTCAGCGTTTTATGCCCAGTATCATAACAATCTTAAAGTAGTTCATTATTCAATAGAAGCAGGTCAAAATATGGAGAGAGAGAAATACCCAGAAGGTACTATTACTTCACTTTTTATCATCATTCCAACGGTATTCATAATAATAGGACTGTCATTTTTTCCATTCCCGATAAATGAAGAAATGAAAGCATTATTGCCCATACCTCTCTTTGCTGGTTTAATTCTTCTTGGGCTGGGTTCTTTTCTAAAAAAAGAAGGAACAACAAACAAACTAAAAATAGCAGGATGGGGAGTTTTTGCATTTTATTGGTCAACACAACCAAACACTCTGTATTTTGGAGAGGGAGAGGATTTTGTCAACGCATTTCTCTGTATTGCCGGAGTTTATGTTCTCTTTTATCTTGCTTACCACGAATGGCTATCAATGAGACGGAAAGAAAGCATCGGATGTTTGAATTGGATAGCTGGTGCATCAGCTATCGCTGGATTTATTTATTTTGTTATAGAGCTTACCCCTCTAGCACCGTGGCTTATTGAAGCAGTCGCAGTTCAGAGTGGCGGGCTTCTAAATATATTCATAGGTAATGTAAGTGTACAAGGAATAGGCATCTATTATGAAAGCTCACGTATCGTCAACATAATATTTGCCTGCACTGCTGTGCAATCCATGGTTATTTTCGTTGGTATGATACTCCCCTTATCAAAGGTTACCTTAAAGAGGAAGATGTATGGCCTACTCATTACAGTAGTTCCAATATATTTTTTAAATCTCATAAGAAATGCTCTTATTGTCCATCTAGTAAAAGATGATCCGGGCCTTTTTTTTATGGCACACAATGTAATAGGAAAAGGTGGAAGCCTACTTGCATTAGTAATACTATTATTCATTGTTATTAAGATTGTACCAGAGGTTTTTGACGAGATAATAGATTTAACGGATCTTCCCAAGAGAAATGGACCTTTGGAAAACTTTATTAAAAAAACTGTTTGGAGAAAAAAGTAACATGAAGATCGCACGGGGTTCTATATCATGGATTTTAACTACTTTTATTCTGGGTTGCTTTTTTTTGATTTTATCCGTTAGTCTAACAGCAAATATCAGTAGTACTTTTTTGTTTATCTCAGTTTTCTTACTTTTATTAACAGGTTTTTTCCTTCTTTTCTTCAGAGATCCTGAAAGGAATATTGGAAAGGAAATCGTTGCCTCTGCAGATGGTAAAATAAGAGAAATCAGTAGCATTAAAGATAGTGAAATTGGAGAATGTACAAAGATATCTACATTCATGAACGTATATAATGTCCATGTCAACCGTATGCCACTGGATGGAACCATAAAAAATATTGTTCATCTACCTGGCGCTCATCTTCCGGCATTCAAAAAAGAATCAGAAAGAAATGAACGAGTAATATTAACAATCGATACAGAGATTGGAATAGTAAAGGTTATACAAATTGCAGGAACTCTGGCACGCCGTATCGTACCATATGTCAAGAAGGGGGATAAACTAAAAAAGGGAGAAAAAATTGGAATAATACGACTTGGTTCCCGCGTAGATATCTATATACCTTCTAAGAAAATAAAGACCGTGCATGTCAAAATAGGGGACATGATCAAGGCAGGAGTGAATACAATTGCAGAAATCAATGATTAAACTGTTATCACTTGCTGACGTCGTCAGTTTAACTAATGCAGGTTTTGGTTTTCTAGCTATAATTATGGCGTCTTTAGGTGAGATGTGGTTTTCTTTTTCATTTATTCTTATAGCATTATTGGCAGATGGTTTAGATGGAATGGTAGCCAGAAAAACTGGACATAGTGAACTTGGGGATTACATGGAGGCAATGGCCGACATGATTTCACTTGGTGTTGCTCCTTCGTTTTTTGTTTACACCATATATCATGACGCAGTTTCATGGTGTATTTACTACCACAGTTATCTCCTCATTACCCTCATCGTGTTTTTGTCGTTAAGTATCATACGGCTGGCCTCTTTTCACATACTGAAAGATAAAAAATTCTTTGTTGGCCTCCCTGCTTCGATAAGTGCCATAATAATAATTATACTGGCATTTTTTGAGATTGAATTCTTATACATCTTGCCAGTCAGCATTATCATCTCACTTGCAATGATCTCAAATGTACATTTTCCGAAACCAGGGCTTAAAATTGATGCCATAGCAGCCATATTAATTATTTTGACTTTGATTTTTGGAAAAAATTATTATGGAATTGCCCCTCTGCTCCTCATTACGACGCTTGTAACATACATTATACTTGGACCACTTTATCTGTTGAAAAGTAAATAATGCATAAAAAATGTGGTCGCATTTCATGCTGTAATTTTAAAGAAAAAACAATAACAACATTTCTAAACAAAAAACGCATTACATATTACCTATATGGAAGACATACCAAAGATCGGCATCACGGGTATGCCCAAGGTCGGAAAAACGCAAACGCTAGTAAAAGTCATGGAGTTCCTTCAGGATAGTGGATATAAGGTAGAAGGAATGGTAACAGAGCCACTACTAGAAAAGGAAAAACGCGTTGGTTTTTACATTAGGGACTGGCAGACTGGTGAAAAAGAGGTTTTTGCCCATGTTGATTTTGACTCTAAAGATAAAGTTGGAGACTATGGTGTAGATTTAAGTATCCTGGAAAAAATTGGTGTGCCCGCCATAGAAAAAGCAATTGCCGACGATGATGTTGATGTCATTATAATCGATGAAATCGGAAAAATGGAAATGCTCTCGGAGCGTTTTTGTGAAGTGGTTATCGAAGCGTTGGATTCTGATAAACCCATAATGATTACTCTGCATAAAAAATCAAGAACTCCCCTCTTGCAGGATGTTAGAAGACGTGACGATATAAGAATCCTGGAGGTCACCCCAGTTAATAAAAATCTACTCCCTTATAAGCTTGAAAAGATAATGAAAGAGAAACTACCACCCCTGTTTTGATTATGAGTGATATCCAAAACGTTGAATGTATAACTGAAGGGAAAACCGGAGTTCTTGTTTTTAAAGATAAGCTCACCAAAAAAGGACCTGGTTCAAAAAATAAAGTACCATTTTATAATCCCACCATGGAGCTAAATAGAGATTTGTCCATCCTGGTAAATCAATGGCTTGTAAATAATAATGAGAAAACCATGCATATCTTGGATGGCCTTGCAGCATCTGGAATACGTGGGATTAGACTGGCAAATGAACTTGAGGGAGATTTTGATGTTACTATTAATGACTGGTCCGAAGATGCATATGCTTTGATCAAAAAGAACTTGGAACGGTGTGGACTAAAGAATGTAGTTGCATCAAATAGAAATCTGAATACTTTACTTTCTGAAGAAAGATTTCACTATATAGATGTTGACCCATTTGGTTCTCCTGTTTATTTTATCGACTCAGCCATAAGAGGCATCTACAACAATGGGATTATAGCATGTACTGCTACCGATACTGCAACACTATGTGGCGTTTACCCAAAGGTCTGTTTAAGAAGATACGGTGTTCAATCATTTCATTCTCCCATTATGCATGAAATTGGACTGAGAATACTTCTTGGTTTTATCTGCAGAGAAGCAGCAAAATACGATAAGGGCATTGAACCACTGGTTTGCTATTCTACTGATCACTATTTCAGAGCCTACATTCAAGTAAAAAATGGCATAAGTTATGCTAATGAATCGGTTGATAATCTGAAAAGGATTAACTCAAAAGAACTATTTTTTTCCAGTAAACAAACAACTGAGATTGGACCGTTGTGGCTCGGAAAAATTCAGAATAAAAATATAATAGAAGAGGTAAGAACACTTCTTTCTGGAAAACAACTCAATACAAAAAATATTCTATGGGGATTTTTGGATTTATTGGAGGAGGAAGCCGATGCCTCTGCTTTCTTTTATACTACCGATGATCTTGCTTCTCTATTAAAAATATCTCCACCCAAAATGGAATATATATTTGAAAAACTAAAAGAAAAGGGATATGATGCTTCTAGAACACATTTTAGTCCTACTGGTTTTAAAACCAATGCTTCAAGAGATGAAATTGAAACGATGTTTAAACATCAAAAATAAATGTTTGAAAGCATTATTTAAGAGACGGTGGCGGTACATCCTCTGGTAAAGGTGGCTGAATATCTGGTGTTTTCCAATCATGAAGATTTTCAATATTCACAAGGAGATACATGAAAACAGGAAGTGTAGTTTTCATCCAATGAACAAGGCTGTAATGTCTTCCATGACCATACCAAGGTTCGTAATCTAAGTTGAGCAATTCGAAAATGAATGATGCAATTCCAAATTCTGAATATACCCAATCAGAGGCACAACCAATGCCAGTATGCTTAAAATCCTCTCCATGAATACCAGGATATTCTGTATTGTCATTTACCCAATCTATAGCTATATTTGTGATTTCTCTCTCATGATTTGTAACAGTAAATTCTGGTTTATATGTAATATCACCTTGAGCAGCAAACACATGTACTGCTGTGTGACAGTTAACATAAAAAGAGTATCTATCTAATGACTTCATTAAATCTCTTGATGCCCTAGTCTCTGGCTCCGAGAAAGCATATCTACCACAATTAGTGGAAACTGTATTTCTTAAAGGATGTCGTATCACAGGAATTTTAATTATACCAAATAATTTTCCAAGCGGGAAATTGTTACTTCTTAATCTGCCAAAGTGAACATCAAAATTACGATTTAAATCTATACCGTTATGATTCCATCTCTCATCTGACTGTCTAGCATCTGGGTTAAATAATGGAACAATGTAAATTTCAGATGTGTTTAGGATGTTCTCGACTGTCTCGTTGTTATCAAAGTTTATAAGTAGGAAATCAGCAAGATAAAGACAGGCTTCTCCAGCCTCCCATTCGTTACCATGGATACAGCCATCAATTAGACAGGAGTATTTGTCACGATTATTCTTTTCATTTGTTATTCTAATACACCAAATATCCTTCCCAAGTACACTCTTACCAATAGAGAAAACGTCTACCAAATCAGGAAATTTATCATTGAAATCGTTTAATGTTTGCATAGTGCCATAGTGATCATGATACTCCCCATCCACCCAATCTGGTAGTATAGATGGTTGATCTAACTGAACTTCGGGTGTTGTTTCTTTCATGTCTCCTGACTTTTGTTCCTGTTCAATACAACCAACAAATAGTGATACAAGTAAAATACAATTGAGAGAAATTACTTTCAAGTAAGATAGCTTCTTGTTATTCATTTTTTGACCCGTAATTTTAGACATCATACTATAAATCTCCAGTTATATAAATTTTGTATGGCGATTAGGGAAAAGGTAAAAAACAGTTCAAAGTATATGGAAATCAATAAAAAATGGGGGCTATACAACTACCAGTCAAGAACTGACAATGGAATGTGAATATATGGGAGAAAAGCTAAGAATTGGAGTATTAGCATCAGGATCGGGGACGGATCTGCAAAGCATAATCGATGCATCTGAAACAAATATGATCGATGCGAATGTTACCGTCGTAATAAGTGACAAAAAAGATGCCTATGCACTAAAAAGAGCGGAAAAACACGGCATAAAAGCATTTTTTGTTGATCCCAAAGGAAAAAAAAGAACCGAACATGAAAAAGAAATAGACAACATACTAAAGGAAAACAATGTAGATCTTGTTGTCGGTGCAGGTTATATGAAAATACTTTCTCCCTCCTTTGTCAAGAAATGGTATGGAAAACTCATCAATATTCACCCTGCATTACTTCCTTCATTCAAAGGAGCAAACGGCCAAAAAGATGCTTTTGAATATGGTGTCAAAATATCTGGTTGTACAACTCATTTTATGGACGAAGACACAGATCATGGCCCAATTATCCTTCAGGCAGCTGTAAAAGTCCTTCCCAGCGATGACCGAGATAAGCTTGCAGCACGTATCCTTGAAGTTGAACACCAAATACTACCAAGAACCATCCAACTTTTTGCAGAGGGAAGACTTAAAATTGATGATAGGAAAGTAAAAATCCTCAAAGGAGATTCATGGAAAGAGAAATACAAGACGATACCCGACGTTCTTTATCCTGAGGGTTATTAACTGTTGTAAATATGGACTTTGAAGAGACATTAGATTGGCTTTATGGTTTTCAGAAATTTGGCATTAAACTTGGATTAGAAAGAATAAATCATATTGCTAAAGAACTTGGAGATCCCCAGAAAAAATATAAATTGATTCATGTAGGCGGCACAAATGGAAAAGGATCCGTTTGTAAGTTCCTGGAATCCGTGCTTTCCAGCAGTGGATATAATGTTGGCGTTTATACCTCCCCACATTTACAGCATATTTCAGAGCGTATAGTGGTAGGCAACAATAGAATAACAGACGATGAGTTGATCTTACTTGTAAACAAAATCAAACCCATTGTCGACGACATGTTAGAAAAGGAGAATGTACCTACTTTTTTTGAGATTTTTACTGCACTTGCTTTTCAATATTTTAGTGATAAAAATGTTGATTTTGCAGTTGTAGAAGTAGGCCTTGGAGGACGCTATGATGCTACAAATATCGTTGATCCCGCGATTTCGATTATAACCAATGTTTCTCTAGAACACCAAAATATTCTTGGAAAAAATATTGAGGATATAGCATTTGAGAAGGCGGGAATCATAAAAAACAATGTGCCAGTAATAACTGCTTCAAAGGATTCTGCTCTTAAAATTATTGAAGAGATAGCGAAAGAAAAAAATGCACCTATAAGCACGATAGACAAAAAAAATTGGAAAAGACTAAACAGTTGCATAGATAATCAGGAATTTTTAATCAAGGGTTTTTTGAAAGATTACTCTGTCAGAACATCTATGATGGGAAGACACCAGGGTGAAAATATCGCTTTAGCTTTAGCTGCAATAGAAAAACTTCAAATGAACGGTACTTACATCACAGACACAAGCATCATCGAAGGTATTGGAAAAACTGTTAATCCCGGGAGAATGGAAATAGTAAGTTATGAGCCGCTTGTTTTGCTGGATGGGGCACATAATAAGGCAGGCATGCAAACGCTGGTAGACACATTAAAAAATGATTTTGAATATGATAGATTAATCGTTGTTCTAGGGATTCTATCCGATAAAGATGTAAGATCAATGCTGTTGCTGATTATTCCACTTACGGCTTTTTTTGTTACAACAAAATCTAATAATGCACGGGCTTGTGATCCTAACGAACTTAAGAAAATGATAGAAAAATTGGGTTATAAAAATGAAGTTGTCGTAAAAGAGCACATCCTGGATGCATTAGAATACTCAAAATCAATTGCAAAAAAGGATGATCTCATATGTATAACAGGCTCTCTTTTTACAGTTGGAGAGGCTAGAGACCACCTTTCAACTAAATAATTTATTTATATGGAAGCGACGTTATTCATTCTTATGGCAGATTACAACCCAACATTCGTAGAAATTAAAACGTTACAAGATGCGGAAAAGGAAATACAAAAAATAGGTAGTGATCCTCAAAGTATCGCCATTATGGCGCCAAAAGCTGTTTCTAAAAATATTAAACTTGAAAATGTAATACTTCAAGACGCGATTATCATTAAGCAGGATATGCTATCGGTTGGTGGAGAGGTAGCTGTACCAAGAAATACGTTTGAATTACATGATAAAACAGGCGACCTATTAATAATGGGAAATCTAAAACAATTATACGATCTTGTCGAGAAACTAGATAGGCATTATCCGAGATTGAAAAATATTGCAAAGGAACTGGCAATGCTATTAAAGGATGTCAAATGAGCATGTTGAAGATTGGTAAGAAAACATTTGATCTAGATAAACGAACCTTGATTATGGGTATTTTGAATGTTACACCCGATTCGTTTTCAGATGGCGGGAAGCATTTCTCTACAGATGATGCTGTGAAACATGCATTATTAATGGAAAAAGAGGGTGCAGACATCATTGATATTGGTGGAGAGTCTACACGACCCAGTGCAAAAACAATTTCTTTGGATGAAGAGATGAATCGTACGATACCTGTGATAGAACAGCTCATAGAAGAAATCAACATTCCCGTTTCTATTGATACCTATAAATCTGATGTAGCAAGAAGGGCATTGGATCTGGGTGTGGGGATGGTCAATGATATCAGTGCTCTTAAAACAGATAGAAATCTAGCAAGTGTTGTCGCTGAATATAAAGTTCCTATCTGTCTTATGCATATGAAGGGTAATCCAAGGAATATGCAGATTAATCCAACATACGACGATGTTGTAAAAGAGATACATGATTTTTTGAAAGAGAGAGCGGAGTTTGCCCTTTTTTGTGATATAAAAAAGGAAAATATCATTATTGATCCGGGTATCGGTTTTGGAAAGCGAACAGGAAGAGGTGTTGAGGATAACTGTGAGATTTTACGTCGTCTTTCTGAGTTTAAAAATCTTGGTTTTCCCGTTATGATTGGCGCTTCCAGAAAAAAATTTATTGGAAATATTTGTGGAGGTGATAACCCTCTGCCGGTTTCAGATAGATTAGAAGGAAGTCTTGCAGCAGCCTGTCTCGCTGTTATTAATGGTGCCAATATTGTTCGTGTTCACGATGTAAAAGAAACCCGCAGATGTGTTGACCTAGTTGACTGCATCACTAGATAAATCAAAATGGGTGATGTATTGATCATCCAAAACTACTAATTTTATAAGAGAGAAAATAATATGGAACTTTAACTCGAGGGATAAAATGGACTTTCCAAAAGGAACAAGATTTAAAGATGATATAGATCCAAAAACTGGAGAAAAAATAAAAATTGCCATATTGCCTGATGGGGAAGAGATTAAGTTTTTTACAGATGAAGATCTTGAGAGCATCTAACGAAATCGAAGTCGACTACCCCCCCAAGGAACCCTACCAAAACAGAATGACCCCATTCTTAGATCTTTTACCCTATTTGGTAGTAGATAAGGAAATTTCATCAAATACTACTAGAGTAGATTATTCTAACAAATCATTATAAAGATTATTAAGTACAAATTGATTCCCTGATTTGGAGTTATTATGGATCCTGTATGTCCACTTGATTACCGTTACGGTAGAGAAGGAGTAAAAGAGATTTTTGGTGAGAAACGTCGTCTTCAGTTTTTGCTTGATGTTGAGGCAGCTCTTGCACGTGCCCATGCAAAGATTGGAAATATTCCTCAGGATGCTGCTGATGAAATATCAAGGAAGGCATCTGTAGACTATGTTAATGTTGATCGCGTTAAGGAAATAGAATCTGAAACAAAACATGACATTATGGCAGTAACCAGGGCACTCAGTGAAGTGTGTAGTGGAGATGCTGGAAAATATATCCATCTTGGAGCTACAAGCTATGATATTGTTGATACTGCAAATGCATTACAGTTTGATGATGCAACAGATTACATTAAAAAAGGTTTGAAGGAACTGCGTAAAACTTTGGTAGATCTTGCCAAGAAACATAAAAATACTGTCATGCTTGGAAGAACGCACGGTCAACACACCATACCAATAACCTTTGGACTGAAGATGGCTGGCTATGCAATGGAAATCGATAGACATCTTGAACGTATGTTTGAATGCAAAAATAGACTGCTTGTTGGGAAATTATCTGGAGCCGTTGGAACTGGTGCTGCACTTGGGGAACATGCCTTGAAACTTCAGGAAATCATGCTTCAGGATTTGAAACTTGGAGTGGAAGATGTTTCTACACAAATTGTTGCAAGAGATCGATACAATGAACTGATTTTTGTTCTATGCAACATTGCAACTAGCTTGGAAAAATTTGGAACAGAGATTCGTAATCTCCAGAGGGATGAGATAGGTGAGGTAGCCGAAGCATTTGAAGCAAAGAAACAAATTGGCTCTTCCACAATGCCACATAAAAGAAATCCAATAACCTCTGAGCAGATATCTGGATTAGCACGAGTCGTTCGTGGATTTATGACGCCTGCTTTTGAAAACTCCATTCAATGGCATGAACGTGATTTATGTAATTCTGCTAGTGAGCGTTTCATCCTGCCACATTCACTAATACTAACAGACTGGATTGTATATCAGACAAATATAGTATTCAAAAATCTTAAGGTGTTCCCTGATCGGATGCTTAAGAACATGGAGATCTCAAAAGGACTTCCAATGGCTGAATCATTGATGACGACACTTATTGGGAAGGGCATGGGTCGCGGAGATGCGCACGAGTTGATGAGGAAAACAGCACTCAGAGCAGTTGAAGAAAATAAAACATTAAAAGAAGTGTTTTTAGAAGAAAATGAAAAGTTGAAACTTTTGACATCTAAAGAGGTGGATGATGCGTTAAACCCCAATAACTACCTTGGTGCCTCTGGGAAAATTGTTGAAAGAGTCGTAAAAAAACTTGAAAGATGATATTTGCCACTATTGCTTTTTACAACTTTTATAGAAATAACCATAAATAGGATGCCGCATTCTGTTTTCTCGTATGAGTAGATTAGAGTCGCTGACAAGCAACGTAGAAGAGATCGTCACAATCGAAGAATTAAGAACTGTTCTTGAAAAACCTAGGCCTAAAGCATACATTGGTTTTGAACCATCTGGATCAGTTCACCTTGGGTGGAAGATCTGTACTAACAAGATCAAAGATTTTCTTGATTGCGGTTTTGATTTTATAGTGCTTCTTGCAGATTGGCACGCATATATCAATGACAAACTAGGCGGAGATATTGAGAAAATCAAGCTCTGTGGAAAATATATGGAAGATTGCTTTGCTGCAATGGGTGTGAATAAAGAGCAAGTGAAATTTGTTTATGCCAGTGAGTATGTAGGAGATTCCAAGTATTGGGAGCTTGTATTGAGAACCTCTAAAGCCATGTCTGTTGCACGTGTGAAGCGTGCCATGGATATCATGGGTAGAGATGCGGAGGAAGGCGAGAAAGATTTATCAAAACTCTTTTATCCAGCAATGCAGGTTTCTGATATCTTTTATCTTGATTTGGATGTCGCGTATGGTGGAACAGATCAACGCCATGCCCATATGCTTGCCCGAGATGTCTCCAAAAAGCTTGGGAGAAAACCCCCTGTTGCCATTCACACACCACTTCTAACAGGACTTCAAGCAGGTGGACGTATGGATCCAATTGAGGCAAAGATGAGTAAGAGTAAACCTGATTCTATGATCTCGATTCATGATGATCCTGCCAGTGTGAAGAAAAAGATTAGTAAGGCATTTTGCCCCGAGAAGCAGATTGAAGGGAACCCAGTTCTTGAGATGTGTAAATACGTTATCTTTCCCGAGCTGAAGGATAAATCGTTTTTGATTGAGAGGCCTGAAAAGTTTGGTGGAAATCTAGAGTTCACGACATATGAAGAATTAGAAAAAGCTTTTGTTGCTGGTCTCCACCCCCTTGACTTGAAGAATGGCACGGCAAGTTACATAAATAAGATTCTTGCGCCAATCCACGAGTATTTTGAAAAACATCCAGAGAATTACAATAAGATGAGAGAAGCTGGAATCATTCAATAGAGCTTATTTTGTTCTTTTCACAATTTATTTCTAATTCTTGCCACAATTAAGAAAAAAGGGAGGAAAGAGGACTGTTTAGTATCATCTCGGTAATCTAACCCACATTAGTGATCAATAATACATTAGAAGAATAGTCATCTTCAGGCACCAGTGCTATCAGTGGTTCTTCAAATCCTCTTTCGCCATTTGTGACACTCTGTAGAATATCAGCGCCAGAAAGTGGTTCATCCTTTGCTTCATCTACCTCTGTTGACATAGCTATTGCTGATGTCATTAGCAATATCAAAAACACAATCAATAATACAAGGGTTTGCCAAAGTTTTCCGGTTTCCATAGCATTATACATCCAGTAGAGATTATATTGTTTTTTACTTATATCCTATAGGAAAACGTTCGGAGCTTACCAAACAAAAACAGGCATCAAATTATCCATCTACTTACCCAAACATAGAAAAATACCAAAATAGAAATAATGAAAATACAATTCGACAACTGGTTTGACACCATGAACATGAAAAACATCTACATCAACTGCGACGGTGCATCGCAAGGCAATCCAGGTAGAGCTGCAATAGGCATCCAAATAAAAGGAGAAGACAAAAAAACAGTATTAAAACAACATAGTGAATACATTGGCAAAGCAACAAATAATGTAGCCGAATATCTTGCTGTTTTGAAAAGTTTGGATCTTGCAAAGAGGTTTACAAATCAAAATGTTTTTGTTTATAGTGATAGTGAGTTGGTGGTTAGACAATTGACTGGTAAGTATCAAGTAAAAAACAAAAATCTAAAGGAACTTTTCAATCAGGTTCAAAAACTGCAAAATTCTTTTCAAAAAGTTGTTTTCACACATATTAGAAGAGAATACAATGTGATAGCTGATCAGTTAGCCAATGAGGCCCTCGATAGACATTGATAATACATGAAATCTTTTGATTTGATGCTAATCATACTGTTTCGTGTTTTTAACGAATACAAACAAGAAAATGGATCCCAGCGTGAGAGCCAATGCAAATAGAAACGTTGCTTCAGGGGATATCACATCCCAAAGCATCCCGGCTACAAATCCACCGGGAAGTGCAATGAGGCCTATGGATGTATGGAATGTTCCTAGAGCTGTCGCCTTTAAATCAGGTGGTGCCAGATCTGCGACAAACGCACGTTGCACACCATCAATCATGGCATAGAATACACCATATATCGCGAAAACGACCAATATAGCATAAATCTGAGAAGTAAACAAGAGACCAATAGCAATAGCAGCAAACAATACATATCCCATCATGAGAACTGGTTTTCTGCCGATTTTATCAGAAAGGATTCCAGCGGGAATGGTACATAGAGTATACACAATGTAGAATATGACATAAAGGAAAATTGCTGTACCGTCGGCCAGTCCAATATTTTTTGCTTTCAACAATAGAAATGCATAGCCGAAATGTCCAAATGCAAAAACGGTTGAAACCAAGATAAATAGTTTTAAATTAAGAGGTAACTCTTTCAAGCTAACCCTAAAAGAAATCTTTTTTTCCTTTTTGATTTCTTTAGGTCTGTTCTTCTCCTTGATCAATAGTACAATAAAAACAGCTAAGATTCCAGGAATAAATGCTACTAAGAATATGTCTCTAAACCCCAGTATCGGCAGAAGTATCAAAGCAAGAACTGCACCTGAGATTGATCCTATGCCATCCATTGCCCTGTGAAACCCATAGGCTTTCCCCCTTACTGAAGCGCCAGTAGATTCTGCAATAATGGCATCACGAGGCGCACTTCGAATTCCCTTACCAATCCTTTCAAAGACTCTCACTATTAATACCAATGGCCAGGTGTACGTGAATGCGAACAATGGTTTTGTGATTGATGATAACCCATAGCCTGCAAGAACAAACGGTTTACGACGTTTGATTTTATCAGACCAATATCCGGAGAACACCTTTAGGAGAGATGCGGTAGTCTCAGCTGCCCCTTCAACCAAGCCGACAACCCATGCACCAGCGCCAAGGACAGTGGTCAAATAGAGTGGAATCAAAGGGAATACCATCTGGCTGCTCAGGTCAGTAAATAAACTGACAAAACCAACGATGATTAGATTTCGAGTAAATCCTTTCAAAAAGGATTTTTTATCCATTTGATATGACCTCATCATAAAGTTCTTTGATTTTTTCTCGCGCTTGTTCTAGTATCTTTTCTCCTTGGGATGTTGCCCGATAATAAATACGTCTTTTGCCACTTACCGTTTCGTTATGGGCAACTAGGAAATTATCTTGATTCATTTTGTGAAGAATTGGATATATGGTTCCCGGGCTTACGGTGTATCCATGTCTTTGTAGTTCTTTGATTATATCAATGCCACAGATTTTTTCATCAATGGCATGATAGAGTATGTGTATTCTTATGAACCCGTTGTAGAGATTTTTAATCATAATATCGAAATTCGATATCGTATTTCGATATATAATGTTTTCCAAGTTGTAAAATTTCATAAAGAGGCGGCCATCGGCAATCTGCATCTAAAAGTACATACAATAGATGTCAATCTGTTCGTCGTTAAATAAGCGACTCAATACCACTTTAGATTTTAACCCAATATTAGCTATATATGCATCAAGTTTTTTTCTATCGGAAAGTGAACTAAATACAAAATATGCACGACCTTGTTTGGATAGGTATTTGCCCACTTCTTCAATAAATCTTTTGGTCAAGGATAGGCCGTCAACGCCACCATCTGTTGCAATATCGAACCATCCAGTACCACCAATACGCTCTTCTGGATGGGTTGGAAGATACGGTGGATTGAATATCGCAATGTCAAACCGTTCATCAGATTTAAGCACGGAGAAAATATCTCCGCATCTGACTTCAACAGTTCCTTTCAACATAGGCTGGTTTCTTAAATAATTCCTCTTAACAAGTTCAATTGCATATGGATTTATATCCGTACAGACAACCTTTGCCCCCTGGCGTACACATTCTAGTGCTATAAGCCCACATCCAGTACCTATCTCAAGAACCGTGTCGCCTTCATTTACCTCGATTGATTCAAGGAGTTGAAATGTGTCTTCCGAAGCTTCATAGACTTCATGATGGAGTTCTATAATGAGTTCATTATAATGAAAGGTTTTGAAAGAAGGTTTTTTGTCCAGCTGAATATCCCCCGATTTTCTTTTTATCTGAGTATTGTACCCCCATTTCTTTAATTTTGCTATGTTGGTATGGAAAAGCCATGCTAATTTCTGTGTGACAAATAATTTTCTTGATATTTTTAAATGATTGTTTTATTTTACTAAACAAGAATTAAAAAAAGTTGATGAACTAAAGATGAGTGAGTTTTAATAATCTCCAAATAGTTTTTTCTCTTCTTCAGGCATTTCGTAAAAACGTCCATTCCATATTATTTTTCGTCCTGCGATCATCATTTTCATCATTCCTCACTCCTTATTTTGTAAGTTTGCTTATTAAGGACTTGTTGTACAACTGTTACCGAGTTTCTTTACAGTTCTTATAAAAATATTCCACGAATCAATTGAAACAGATGAATTCAGATTGGGGGAAATATAAAAAAATTAATAGATTTATCCGCCCAAAGTTTTGATTTATTTTAACGTAATAATTGAAATTATATGAATTTTCAAGTTATTTCTTCCATAAATATCGTCAATAGACGTTATAAATTACGTCAATATTTAAATATTATTAATTACATATAGTATATTGGAGATGGTCGAAAAGAATTTAGGTTTATTTTGCCTCCTTTTTTCCCCTTTAAAAGCCATCTCCTTTCCTCCCCCGAACTATAATTTTAACAGTCTCTCAAATTGGCTTTGTCCTTAAGTTCTAATTTGGCCTTAAAATCATAGATTAAGGTTTTGAACTGGTAGAATCTGCTCTAAATATTTATATAACAAACCATATATAGAATTTATAATAGGAGAAAGATCATTTGCTGAAAAAAACCCTGATACTTGAAATTATATTTTTATTCATAGGAATGAGCGTTACTTCATCTACTATACCTAATGCAATGAAACAACATAATTCGCCCCCTGGTCAAATTTTATATGTTGGCGGTACGGGACCTGGGAACTACTCCTGCATAAATGATGCAATCGATAACACAAGCAACGGGGATACAGTATTTGTATACAATGGTACCTATAATGAAACCGTAATTATCGATAAATCAATTGTTCTTCAAGGTGAAAATAAACACAGTACTATTATCAATGGCCTTAGAAAGAATGACACTGTCACAATAACCACTTCCAGAGTGATCGTGGCAGGATTTACGATAACGAATAGTAGCTATGACATGAAAGCAGGATTGTGGTGGAAAGCTGGTGTAAGGATATTAGATTCACATAATATTATTCGAGACAATATAATATCAAATAATAGGTTGGGTATTTTTGGTAAACAGGCATCAAACCTTACAATTGTGAATAATACCTTTGAGAATGATGGCATTACCTTGTATCCATATGATACTGGCTATCATACACGCCCGACTCTATCGAAGAAACATTTTGTACACACAATAGACAATAATATCGTCAATGGGAATCCTCTGTTATATTATGTAGATAAAAGTGATTTTGAAGTACCATCAAAAGTTGGGCAATTAATTGCCGTCAATTGTACAAATATGACCGTGAGAAACGTATCAATAAATAATGCTGATTTTATGGTGCTCATGGTGTTTTGTTCTCATTGCGTTGTCGAAGATTCAAGGTTTGCAGAGAGCAATGGAGCATTTACTTTGTTGGCATCAGATAACAATATTATTAGAAACAACATTATGTTTCATAATTTTCATGGACTCCTTTTAGATTATTATTCGACCAATAACCAGATATCTCATAACCATTTTTTAGATAATCAATACTGTGGTGTAATATGTGAGTATTTTTCAAATCATAACTATATCTGTCACAATAATTTCATCGAAAATCGTAATGAAAATGCATTTTTGATTCAATCCTTCAGTAACAGATGGAAGGAAAACTATTGGAATGATTGGATTGGATTTCGATTTAGATTTTTAGGATTCCTACCGAAAATCATCTCCGGAATACCATTTGAACATGTGTATAGCCCGTTACCAATAAATTTAGATTGGCATCCTGCAGGAGAACCATATCAAATAGAAGAAGATCTGAAGATGCAGGCATGAGATAAACATTGACTGTCGTATTCAGAGGTTGACAGCAACGTCAATCGTTGAACTGCAATAACCATAGAACCAAAAATCTAAAAGATTTTAATAGATCTTACCATAACTATTTTTTATGCCAGACGTTGTAATCATAGACGTTGACGAAAACAATATTTCTCAATATCCACCTAAATGCTTTCTAAATCCAAAAAATGAAGGCTATCAAATAAAGCTTGAGTGGCTAAAAAAGCGTTTTTCCGAAGGCCTGAAAATTAAGCTATTATATTTGGAAACAAAATGTATTGGTTTTATTGAATACGTGCCGGGAGAGCATGCATGGAGAGCTGTTGATGCAAAGGGATATATGTTTATACACTGCATATGGATTTCTCCGAACAAACACAAGGAAAAGGGATATGGTTCACTCCTAGTCAAAGAATGCATTAAGGATGCAAAGAAGGAAGGGAAATATGGTGTTGCTGTGATTACAAGTGAAGGTCCGTTCATGGCAGGTAAAGATCTTTTTTTAAAAAATGAATTTAAGTCTATAACTAGTGCCAAACCCTCATTTGAATTGATGGTTAAAATCTTAAAGGAAGGACCTTTGCCAAAATTCAATGATTGGGAAAAGCAACTTAGCAAATACGAAGGACTGAATATCATCTATTCAAATCAATGCCCGTGGGTTGCCAGATCCATTAAAGAACTAAGCGAAACCACAAAGAAAAAGGGTTTGGAACTAAAAGTGACCGAATTAAAAAATGCAGAGCAGGCACAAAACGCCTCCTCAATATACACTACATTCAATTTAGTATATAATGGAAAACTCCTCATAGACCATTATATTTCCAATACAAGATTTCTTAATCTTATCAATAAAGAGATAGAATAAATAATTTTTACAGACATTATAGAGATTATAGATATTGATTCAAATCATGTTTCTCAACGATAAAACGTAAGTTTGACCATTGCCCATATAGTAAATCAGCACAATAACCTAAGGTAACACCTATCGCAGTGATAATATTGGTTTTAACGCCAAAGTAATGTGAGTTTTGGGATAGAATTGGGAATAAATTGGGAAGAAATGATATAAATCAATCACGACAATGTATTTTTCAAAAAGGAGGTATAAAAAATGAAGAAATTGAATACCAAAAAATGGACGGGGATTCTGATTGTTTCAATGTTAGTAGCAACCCTAGGTACAACTGTCGTTGCCGCACAAATCATTGAAGACACAGGGTATCCAGGATTGGGAGTGAGACTACAGTTTTTAAGGAAATTAAGAGAGCTGAAACACGCACGTGAAGAATTGAAACAAATGGTAGAGGACTTTGGCGTAGATCTTCCTGACCTATCAAGAGGGGAGAAAAGACAGATCGCAATTACAGTGCAATATTTTAGGATGCAAGGAGCAAGTCGTGAGGAAATTCGAGATGAAATCAAAATTTTACTCATTGAATTTGGCGTAGATCTACCAGATTTATCAGAGACGGAGAAAGAGCAAATTAAGGCGGAGATTATATCTCTTCTCGAAGGATATGGGTTTGTCTTTGTTGAATTAACTGAAGAGCAGAAGGGTGAAATCAAAAATACAGCCCGTGAAATGTTCCGAGATGGTGCAAGTCGTGAGGAAATTCGAGATGAGGTTAAGAACGTGCTAGAGAGATATGGATTCGATATACCTGAACTTACGGAAGAGCAGAAGGGTGAAATAAGAGAGGAAATAAGAACTATATTGCTAGACCATGACATTGAACTTCCCGATTTAACAGAGGAACAACAGGAGCAAATTAGGAATAAACGGGAAGAAATACGAGAAATACGGTGGGAACTACTAGATTTATTGCGTCAACTTTGATTCTGACGTTTTCTAATATTTGGCTTTTAAAGCCGCCTCTTTTTTCTTCTATGATAATTCTGTCATGAGAGAAAAACTCTCTTTTTCTTTCCCATAACACATTATCTCGTGTTGCAATCAATTTTTTACGTTGACTTTATCTATCGCCTCGGTTTTATTAATTTTGGTTTTGATGGCGAGGTCGAATGACGATGCTCTTCTATACGGATACAGATTCCGCTTCTGCATTTTTATTCATGTTTTTGCACTTTTATTCCATTTTGCTATCGAGAAAAGGCAAACATCAAACACGTGCTAATATTAACCAGTTTGAAAAAAAATGAGAGTTTTAGTTTTTTAATTGAATGCTCCTGTTATCCATCCTCTACTTTGAAGGATTCGACTATTCCATGCCCCTGAAAATGAGCTATGATTTTCATCAAATCTGCATTGTCCAAATATTGTCTGTGTTCTTCCTCTAAGTTGTGTTCGAATCATGAAAACATTTCCTCTGAATATTCCTGAGAACCTATTATCTTCACATCCTTGTACAATAATAATCCTTCCTCTGTTATGATAAGCACCTTGGAGATCAAGCATTGGTCTTTCATTTCTTCTCAATCCAAGGCTTGCTTGAAATGTGCCTCTACCTACTTTTTTTCCTTTGTTTTTTGGCATTGATACTTCAAGAGTGGCCCAGTCGCTTTCTAAATCATCTGTATCTTTTGCTTTTACTTTTATTATCCAAGTTCCATCCTGAGACCATTTATGCGATACAACAACTTCTTCACCAGATGAATATGCCCCAATCCATTCTTCGATATTGCCATCTCCCCAATCAATATAATAAAATAATTTATCCTCTGTTGGATCTATAGACCTGAATGTATAATCATAATCAATACCTGTTTTACCATTTATTGGTCCATTAATCATAGGGACAAGTGGTGAACCATCATCTGTTCCCCATCTAATCATTGATGGATCCCCATAAAGGTTATAATCGTACATATTCATGAATTCATATTGATGATCCCAACCAAAATTATCATGTACATAAAACTTAGAATCATATAGAGCATCACCAATAGGCTGAGGACCATATGAACTATTAATTAAGAAATTATTAAACTCATAACAGAGTGCTTCTGCTCCAGAATGAGATGATACCCAATCAGCTGAAACCGCAGCACCGCGTGTAGCGCTGCATACTGCTACTGCTGCTCCAAATGATTCTTTTGTAAGCATGTCAATTCCAAGATTCCCATCATTAGTTGGTTCAGGATGCCCGACATTACATGAAACTGCAAAAACAATAGATGGATAATCCGCTTCCAGATTAGAATACGTGCTTAGAAAACTACCCCATGTAAGCTCTCCATTTTCATGTTCAGGAACACCATCTCCATCATCCCACTCCCAGATCACACGACCAATACTCGCTGGTGCACCATGAGCTGCCCAGTTAATAACCGCGTACTTTCCATTCCGCCAATCTGCTGTAAATGCTTGCTCAGTAAGAGGATCAAAAGGGTAAACAGATGGAGAAAGCCCTTCATGTTCACAATAATGACTAGTCGTCCAACCATCCATCATATCCTTTTCTATAAAATCAACGAGACGTGCACCATCAATATCAAAATCAATTTCTTCATCATGATCTTCATTTGCATAAAACAACATTGCACCTCCCATAAGAGCATTATTCTTCCAATCTCCTGTATCCTGTTCAAATGATACTATTTTATCAAGTGTATAAGAAATCCTTGAAACATCACTTGTCGGTATTCTACCAACATAAACTTCAGCTAGAAAATCAGGATTATCATATCCATAAACCCCATAATAACCATCACCATCGGAATCCCATGAATCCTCATCAGGTAAAGAAAGATCAGCATAGTATATATCAGTGGGTACAGTACCTACTAACGAATGTGGATTAGGAGAACAATAACGCATAGGAATATTTGTATAATCTCCAACAAGAAGTACATACTTAATGCTCCATATGATATAATATTCCCTTAGAAAATTACGGATTTGCTCAGTTAAATCCTTTCCAGATTGACTAGTAATAAGAGGATCGGAAATAGATATAATTCTTACATTAAAACCAAGTTCGGTCTTCCAGTTAAAAAAATCGGAATTAGCGACCAAATCAACAAAATCATCAGTTGTTATAATTACATAATCAAATGTGTTAAAACTGGAAATAATATCTTTATCATCAGGTTCGTATAAGTCTTTGATTTGTTCAAAATTAATAAATAAACTTGCTGCCTTATCATCAAAAAGATCATCATTTTTTACTTCATTAATTCCTCTAAAAACCTCGTTATTTTCAGGATAAGAAAAATGAATTATAATCTTGCAAGATTCAAAATAAAATAATTTACCTGATTCTGGCAAATATCTAAAAGGGCAAACAGATAGAGACACATAAGAATATTTTCGTAATGTACCTGTATTTTTTATATTTACAATTTCTTCAGGATAAAAATTCGAGGAATAATATGTGTTTTTATAATTTTCATTCCATTCATCTTGTATAGTTTCTAACAAAATCCTATCAGTATCCAGAGGAACGATAATTGGATATGGCATTATATCGTAAATTCCATTTAATTCCATAGGGTTATTTTTTATAATCTCAACATTATCATAAATAGCCCCTGGTGGTAATGCAATTAACATATTTTTGACAGGATGCATTGGCTTTCCAATTTCTGTCAAATAATTAAAACCATCAATTACTAGTCTTGTGCCATCATTTGTGTTTATCAATTTGATTTCATCTTCTTTAGGAAATGAATGAGAAATAACTATTATCTGTTCATCATAATCATCAATATCATCTATATTTACTATTGAAGAAGAACTAGCTAATAATCCACTAAATATTACAGCCCAAACAATCACTAAAGTAATAAATTTCTTCATATATACCCTCTTTTACTTCTTTTTCAAATTTAATATCTCATATTATAATTTTAATGTTTCCATACAGAAAAAAACAGGGATCATTCTATTTTTTATTATATTTAAACCCATCCCCTCTGCACTTTAATTCCCGTTTCTGCACTTTTATTACCCAGTTTTAGTGAATAAAAATGCAAAGCCCCCCTCGACGGCTTTGCACATTAATTCGATTTTCAATCATTCGTAATTGCATTTGCACATTAAATAGGTGTTTTGCGCAATAATTATTTTTAAAAACGGGTAACAATTGTTCAATTTCATCTAATATTTAAAATATAAATCACTTTAATATTACCTTTATAGTAAAATTTAAAATGTAAAACTTTGATAATATTTAATAGGGAGGTACAAATCTGTTCAAAAAAATCCTTGTATTTGCGGTTATACTTCTTTTCTTATTTACAAGTTTTATACCAATTGGATCTAGTTATAAAACAAACAAAGAGAAATCCCTATATCTATCAGTAGGAGAACCATATGAAGGATATACACTGTTCACACCCTGGTATTCAACAATTACATATTTGATTAATAACAGTGGAAGAATTGTCCATAAATGGCGTAGTCAATATGCACCTGCGATGTCAACGTATCTACTTGAAAACGGTAATCTTCTACGATCTGATTATGCAATTAAACCAGACCTTATCATTGGTGCAGGAGATACTGGCCGTGTTGAAATGTTTGATTGGAATGGTACTCGCATCTGGAATTTTGTATATGCAAACAGTACTCAATGTATTCATCATGATATTGAACCTTTACCAAATGGAAATATTTTGATGATTGCTTGGGAGCTTAAAACTCGTGATGATGCTATAGCTGCAGGCTGTAATCCTGAATTTATTTCAGATGAAATTATTTGGCCTGATCATATAATTGAAGTAGAGCCTAATGGACCAGAGAGTGGTAATATTGTTTGGGAGTGGCATGTCTGGGATCATCTAATACAAGATTATGATCCCTCAAAAGATAATTATGGAATAGTATCAGATCATCCTGAGTTAATTGATATTAATTTTATGGCAAAGGATTCAGGTAGAGATTGGAATCATATCAACTCTATTGATTATCATGAAGAATTTGACCAAATTCTTTTAAGCGCAGGCGCCCAAGCAGAAATATGGGTAATAGACCATAGTACAACAACTGAGGAAGCTTCTGGTCATACTGGTGGTAAGAGTGGAAGAGGTGGCGATCTTCTATACCGCTGGGGTAATCCTCAGTACTATCGATCAGGAGATGTTGAGGATAAAAAATTTTATGGTCAGCATGATGCTAGATGGATTGAGCCTGGATGCCCTGGAGAAGGACATATTACGGTTTTTCATAATGGTTTTAGACAACCTGGAGAGGATTATTCATCAGTAATAGAGATTGTTCCACCTGTTGACAATAATGGTAATTATTACCTTGAACCTGGTTCAGCATTTGGACCTGATGAGCCCATATGGATATATACTGCTCCTAACCCATCTGATTTTTATGCCTCTGGTCAATCTGGTGCTCAGCGCCTCCCTAATGGCAATACATTGATTTGTTCAGCAAGTGGTGTTTTTTTCGAAGTTACTTACGATAAAAAGATTGTGTGGATATATTTCAATCTGTTTCCACTTAAATTGATTGGTTGGAATAATCTGGTTTTTAAAATTAATCGTTATCCATTAGATTATCCTGGTATTGGTAAACTCTCAGTTGGTATTGAAAATAAAATTTTTAAAAAAGAAAATACATTGAATCCTAAACAATTTTATACCAATTATGAAAACAATGAAGGTAATACTATCTATGTAGATGAGGATAAAAAGGTGTTGAAAATAGTTAAGGAATTTTTGAAAATTCGTTGAGATTCTTGGTAAGTAATGTTTTATTTGTCCGTTTTTGATTTCCAAGAGTATCAAATGGTTTATCGCCATAATCATGCCCGGGATATACAATCAAATGGTCCGGAAGAGACATAATCTTTTCATTAAGCGTTCTATACATCTGAACTAAGTCACCTCCTGGTAAGTCAGTTCTTCCGCAATCTCCGATAAATAATGTATCACCAGTTATCAATGCTTCATTGTCAACTATTATACATAT
>JAUWWG010000031.1 GCA_030616985.1 Thermoplasmatota archaeon | reverse complement strand
GTTTAGAGGATTATTGAAAGAGACATTATGTAGAATTTAATGATGTCATGCCACCATGCATTCTTTCATCTTCTAATTAAAGATAATTTAGTAGGACTATCAAAATCTATTCTTTTGTTAGTTTTATCAAATCACTTTTTTCTAACCATTTGTTCCTTGTCACTGCTTGATAACAACGCTACCAAACAACCTAAATTGTCTTTGAATTGATTCTTATGAAAAATATTATCGACCTAAGCTTGATAATACCAAAGATATTTTGAGGTTTCTACTATTATACCTAAAAATACATCAGACTGTCAGATTTATAAAGAAGGAGATTAAAATCAAATGTCAAATTTGAATTTGTATAGAATTGAAAAAGATCACATACGAGGGAACTTGAATAAATACACAAGAAAGGCATTTAAATTACTCCATAAATGTAAGAATCCTCACATTTTAGACATTGGATGTGGAACCGGAGTTCCAACAATAGAATTAGCAAAAATATCTAATGGACATGTTATCGGGACAGATATTGATGTAACATCATTGAATTTGCTTCGAAGGAAAATAAAGGAAACGGGATTAAATAATCGAGTGAGTGTTATTAAGGATTCAATATTGACTATGGCTTTCCCTGAAGAAAGCTTTGATGTTATTTGGAGCGAAGGTTCGATATTTGTAATTGGTTTTGAAAAGAGTATTAAGAAGTGGCGTCGATTTTTAAAACCTAATGGATTTTTAGTAATTCATGATGAAAATAAAGATAAAACAAAAAAGCTTGGATTAATAGCAAAGCATGGCTATACACCTATCGCTCAATTTGAATTATCGGATAATATCTGGTGGCTTGAATATTATACTCCCTTAGAACAGCTTATTCAAGAGTTCCATCACAAGTATCCTAACGACTCCGATCTTAGTAATGAGCTTAATAAAGACCGGATTGAAATTGATAAATGCAAGTCAAATTCCACGGCGATTAGTTCATTTTTTGTAATAATGCAAAAGACGTAAATGGATTGTTTAAAAATTCAACCATCCTCACATTCATCAGACAAAAGAGATTTGAACTCTTTTTTACTGAAGAATATCTTACCACAGTATAAATAATCCTTAATACTACCAAGATAAGTTGAAAAGATGGCGAACGCTAGGAAATCAATCATTTTCCAATGCTATTTTATTTTTTCATCATCGTCTTTTTGATACTCTTCAAACCTTTTTTTTATCCGACGTAAGTACTGTCCAAAAGTCTCCATTGATTAACCCTCTTTCTATCGCAAGAATGGGAATAACAATTGTGTTTATGAACAGTTCGTTATTCTCAAAAATAACAGTATACAGATTTGATATAATTATTCAATCCATAAATCAGTATACTTCTCTGCTCCCTGTCCAATTGCTTGCTCCACAGAAAACATGTCTTTCATGAGAAATATCCTGTCACTGTCGATTTCTGTTTGTTCAATTGAGTTTTTTAAAATGTCTGCATACTTTTTGAATCGGTCTAATTTCACACTGTATTCACTTATATTTTCGATGAGATTTGTATCAAAACCAGCCTTCCACAGATATTTGATAATCTTGTTTCGTTCTCCTGCCGTGCCACATTCAAATCGGTATCTCTTTTTATTGTAATATTCGGATAGTTCTTTGAAAATCTCTCTATCACTGAAATATGCCTTAAAACAGTATTGCTTTCCTATTTTGAAGACATTAATCTTTTTTCTACTTATATCGAAATCCATAGTTGCTCACCATCAATCTAAACCTACAGTCCCAAATTGTCTTTTCAAGATGTGGTTATTCATTCTTCTTTATCTCATCTTCATAGCAAATCCAAGAATTGCTTCGCAATGTGGGCATATATACATTTTTTCTTTTTCAATGAAACCCTTTCCTCTTTCTTCGGTTTTAACTTCCTTAATATCTACTCTTTGTTTACAGAATGGACAATTTCCCATATCATTTCCTCCTTTCAAATCTACAATTTCAAAACAACTATTGCCTTATAACCCTGTTTGTATCTGTAAAAGCTAGATAACACCTCCTTTTAAATGTTCTAGTGTATTATCCCCTCTTATTAAACAGTCGAGAAAAAAATTTAAAATTTATGCAATTCTATTATCATATTCTAGAGAATCCTGTTACTCCTGTTATTTCTAAATCACAACAGAGATAAGGAGAAGGGAGAAAACTATTTATTTAAAAAAACATTTAGAAATTGGGGGACCTGATAACAAACGGGGAGGTAACCTTGAGTACTTGCTTTCCACTTAGAGGTACATTTCTCCTATTAACGCATCCCGTCCCCCACTCCTCAACTACTTCTTATCTAACTTGTTGAATATCCACATTGAAAAACATTTATGATTTTCTCGTGAATTACAAAAAATTTGTAAAAAAGAGAAAAGGGTCGTTCTTTCAACAAACATGAGTAAATCCACAAAACTTAGAATGAATTAGTTCTTTGTTTTGCAGCCCCCTTGTTGAAAGAACAAACAAAGATATTTTTAGCCGAATAATGCGCCAAGTCCTGCTGCGGCTTCTTCCTCGGAGACTTCTTCTTCTTTCTTTTCCTTCTTTTCTTTCTTTTCTTCTTTCTTTTCTTCGTCTCCAGATGCTGCGGGTTGTGCTGGTGCAGCAGCTACCGGAACTGCAGCGGTTTTGATTGCCTCTTCAATGTCTATGCCCTCAAGGGATGCAGTTAATGCCTTGATTCTTGCATCATCTGCCTTTACGCCTGCAGCTGTGAGAACTTTTTTGATATTCTCTTCTGTGATTTTTTTGCCTGCAGAATGAAGAAGCATTGCGCCGTATATGTATTCCATTTCTTTTTTCCTCCATTATTTTATGTTATCATCTTCTTTAAATCCTCATCGATTGCATCCTGTGCATGTAATGCCACTGCAATCATAGATCTATGCGCCTTTGAAACCAAATGCTCAACTGTATCCTTGGTAATTGTGCCACTTTCCATAGCAAGTGCGAAAGCAGTGCTGTATGCCTTATTAAGCAAAGGTTTAATCGTAAGTTCACTTGCCCATGCAGATTCTACTGCAAGGTTAAATGCATTGCTTGAAGCCTGTTGTATTTTTAACATGAATTCGTCAAGATCAATATCTAAGACATCTGGTTTGAATATGTTTCCATCTTCAAAAACTGCGTGAAGAGACATACCTATCTCTATTGGATATATCTCAAGACGCGTAAGCATCTGTGCCACGTCCTTGGGTATCTTCTCCCCAGCAGGAACAATAACCTTATTCGTTTTAATGGCAACCTTGCCATCTTGAATGGCTGCAGGGATACCGACTTTCTGTAATTCTCCAACGATAGGTCCAGGTTTAAACGGAGTATCTCCTGCTTTAACCTCTATATCATGACTTACAATCTCCCCGCCTTTCGCAGGGGCCATTGTCCTTGTGGCTTTAATTTGACCATAGAGTTTAAAAGGATTCATATCAGTGGCAATAATCGCAGTCTGACCAGTAATCGAATCTTTCAAACCCGCTATACCTTTCATTTTTTTCTCAGCATCGTCAAAGGCCCTAAATATAAGAGAATTTTTTGAAGAACGAACAAAAGCAACTCCATGTAGATTACTTCTCATTTGTTGCATCTGAGGAGCAGGGATACCACCAATCTCAACAATGCCTATGATCTTGTTTCCTGTTAAAAGAGTAGTAAGCTCTTCTACTTCCTTATACTTCCATTCTGCAACATGAGCCACAACGATCACCCTAAATTATCCTCTCTGAAGACCCCATGGTCGTCTTAACATAGACGGAGCCGATATTCATACGTCCGCGTTCTAATTTGCTCTCCAGTCGTTTAATGATAGCAGATATATTCTCAGCAATGTCTTCCTTAGACATTGTCTCCTCACCTGCAATAGTATGGAATGTTTTATTACTTTTAGATCGTACTTTAACTGTACTACGGAGATTTTTCACCAAACCTGAAACATCTGCGTTTGGAGGAACAGGCTTAGGCATTTTGCCCCTTGGACCTAAGACAGTACCCAAAGTTTTACCAATTGTAGGCATAAGAGGTGCTTCTGCTATAAAGAAATGATGTGCGTCAGCCACCTTCTTAAACTTTCCTTTATCAGTAGAAAAATCTTCAATCTCCTCAGGTTTTATCAATAAGTCTACATGTTTCTTTGATTTAAGAGCAAGCTCACCACTTGCAAAAAGAGCTATTTTTGCCTCACTACCCCTTCCATGAGGCAGGATGATTTCCTCATCAATACGATTCTTAGGAATATTAAGATCCAAGTTTTTTAGATTTATCACTAAATCTATCTTTTGCTTGAATTTTCTATCTAATTTCTTGGATTCTTCCAAGACTTTTCCAACTGAATCAACTATTTTCTTTTCTGCCATAGATATCAATTTGTTTATTTTAATGCCATTTTCTCCATATAGTTATGGAAATGTAGTTCTCGGGAATGACAACCCTATTTATAAAAGTTTGGTCAATCTACACATATCCGCTCTATGATCAACTCAAGTAGTTCCTCAGGATCTCTAAGTTTTTTCAATTCTTTCCTAATAATAAGAGGAGTACCCTCTATATTGGTCCTATTGACTTCTTTATCTGTGAAGAGAACTGCATGTTTCTCTGTTATCTTAGAAATACTGCTAATTATTTGTGCCTTCTTGAGTAATTTTTTGTCATACTTATGGACGCAAGTCAACAATATCTTCTCTTTATCCCTACTCACTGCCTCAAAAGGACAACGTTCCATGGGGATTATCTCATATCCAACTTGTTTCAATATGGTGAATATCTCCTTTTGAAACTCCCTAAGCGTCTCTGTTTCTCCACGGATTGTTTCAACTTCTTTCTTTTTAAGATATTGAGCTTTTAGAATATCCATAGATAGAGTAACATTACTATCAAGTAACTCTTCGATTCTTAATGCAACTTCCACACGTGCATTCATACCCTCTTCATACATCCTCACTGTTCTCCGTGAAACCTTAACAGATCGCGCAAATGAACCCAAGGAAACGTTTTGATCTTGTCTAAGTTTTATGAGTTTTTCTTTATCAAGTTTGACATAAAAACCACCAGGACCCGCATATATTTTAAGTGGAATTCCCTCAAGAAGGTGGTTTCCAAGGGTCTCCGGAGTGATGGCTTGAACCCCAAATCGATCATAAATCACATCATTTTCAAGGAATCCCGTCCCGCTTCGTTCTCCAATCAACAATGGATGTCCTTTCAAAAGTATTGACAATACTCTTAGCTCTTTAGCAACATCCTCCGACATTGCATCAATATTTGTCAAAACTTTAATTATGAGTAACGAATTATCTCTTCTTGCAACTAAATCAAAACCTACTGGACGCATAGAGCACATGTCAGAGACGTAGAATCCTGCATTGCTCAAGGTTCCTCTGACGCTATTAAATACCTCTGTTCGATTCATTTGTAGATAAAGCTAAGGTAAAACTTAATATATAATAATATCGGGAGTGAAATTATCTGGATAGGAGTCGACGATACAGATTCGAGAAGTAGTGGATGCACAACCTATGTAGCACGAACCATTATAGATAAATTGACTGAGGAAAACTACGATATAATAGGTTATTCGCGACTTGTAAGATTAAATCCTAATGTTCCATGGAAAACGCGAGGAAACGGTGCACTTTCGATACGAGTTGGAACCGGCAAGGGTAAAAAAACAAAGATGGGGGAAATAGGAGACAAAGAAATATTTTGCTATCCTAAAAAGTCTTCTGAGAATTGCAATGATAATAAAATCAAAAAAATCGTGGAACTAGTAATAGATAAACATGCAAAGTTAGAAGATGAAAATACAAACCCTGGATTTGTTATTTTGCAGAAGCGACCGTCTCTGGGAACATATGAAAAAGCAGTAAGAGAAATCGTTTCATTGGAGGAAATAGAACAATTATTGAAATCAATTGGAGCGGATTATAAAGGATATAAAAACTGTAGGGGGCTTATCGGTGCCACTGCCGCAATAGCTTGGTATCCAGCATATGATAAAACCTATGAACTAATAACATACAGGCAAAAGAAAAGCTGGGGAACAGAAAGATCTGTGGATGACTCCTCGGTTAAAAAAATGGACAAAACCTGTTCATCAACTTTTGACAATTATGATTACAAAAATAGACATAATAAACTTGTTCCAAACTCCCCATGCCCTATTTTATACGGAATAAGAGGAGAGGATATTGAAGATTTAATAATGGCTTCTTCCTTAGTCAAATCAGAACCAGTCGACAGCTGGATAATATTTGAGACTAATCAGGGAACAGATGATCATCTTCAAAAGAAATCTATTGATAAAATAAAACCATATCAATCTGTTATTGTAGAAGGTTCGTTAATTCAAAGTCCACATACTATCAAAGGAGGGCACGTTATTTTTACAATAGGCAATAACACAACAACAGATACGGTCGATTGTGCTGCCTATGAACCCACGAAAGAATTTAGGAGAATTGTACGAGAACTATGCATTGGTGACGTTGTTGAAGTATATGGTGGCGTGAGAGAGAAACCACTGACCATAAACATCGAAAAGATAAACGTAAAATATCTTACAAAGCAAGTTGAAAAGGTAGAGAATCCTGTTTGTCCAAACTGTGGAAAACACATGAAATCAAAAGGTGCCAATCAGGGATATAAATGTAAGATATGTGGCATCACAAGCAGCAGACCAATCGTAAAGGAAAAAAAGAGAACAATTCGTACTGAGTTTTATGAGGTGCCCGTATGTGCCCGAAGACATCTTAGCAAGCCACTAAAAAGAATACATGACAAGCAAAAACATTAAAAATTAATATGGTCTGAATCTAAGAAATTCCGCCATAACCACATCATCAATGAGTTCTGTTTGAGACCCAACAGTTATGAAACCTGTACACTTCATATGATATCTCCAATAATTCATTATGCCACCCATAAAGGGAGCATAATGCACGTCTACAGATTGCATATGAACATTGAGAGAAACATTCTCGGTCTGCACGACAATATCAAAAGAATGAGGAATAAGCATCCAGTTTGCTAAACGCAGATCACCAACCCCGAATTGGATGTCATTTTGTTCTATATTTTGGTAACCACCGTTGTTTTCACTTATTACAACCAATGGTTGGCCCCAATACCACGTTCTCAATATATCTGACCAGACTATTGTATAGGTATCTGAATTAATCTTTCCCCAGTACCATCCAAAATTAAGAGCAGCTTCCACAGTAACTTCCCAATTGTGATCATGATATCCAACGCCACGAACCTTGATTTCCTCACCTTCAACAAAAAGTTTACCAGTCACATCTGCCCTTGGTAATATGACCGCCCATTTACCGCTAGGGGTAGCTCCTTTATAACCCTTCGTGCAACCAACAAAATGTAAATCAGCAGAAACATCCCCCATGTCAAAAGAAATATCATATGTCCAATCTCCAGTGTCTCTGTCGATATAACCCCGTATTATCTCCTTTTTATTTATCAGCACCCAAGGAACGCTGGCAGATGCATAAAAATCTTCCAAAAAATGCATGTATTGCTTATGTGATATCAACTGATTATTCTTATAAATATCAAGTCTTGAAAAAATAACAATATCTTGATCGAGCAGACTCATGACTCGTACAGCCGCCTGAGCGCTATACCCATTGTCAAATATTGCATCAAAATACCACCACTCTGTAAAATGTGATGAACTAGAAACGTCCATCCTGTGAAAAGCATCATCTTCTAATTCAACATCTTCTGGAGAAAATGTAAAATCCCAATATCCATCGCCATCATCTGCTTTATTCATGTAAAACGAACGTATCTTTTTTTGAAAATTGCAAACCACACCATCGAGATTAAGTTTTGATAACAGAGTTGAACCATCAATTTCCTTTTCCAAAAATGATCTTTTTATGGAGAACGATTCCACACCCATACTTACCAGAGACGTACTTAGCAATAGAAAAATGGTTAGTAATATAAATATAGTAACTCGCCTCATTTTCTAACCTTACTATATATAATACTACCCATATTATTTAAATATTTTCTGGAAAATACAAGATAATCAACAAAAAAACTTGCTTAAAAACCAATCGTAATCCTTTTTAATGATTTACTGCTACCTACTTGCTAAATTCATTGATGCGGGCGTGGTGTAGCCTGGTATCACTTAAGCTTGCCAATCCGGCACCATTTTTTAACGTATTTTCGAGTAATTGAGATATGTTTACTCCTGATTTCTTGGCGTTTTTTATTAGCTTTTTTATCCTTGTATTTTGGGTTGTTAATAATATCAACTTGTTTACGAAAATATGTAGGGTGTGGTTTTCTTTTTCTCCACTTATGCTTTAAACTTGCTTCTTGTCTCTCATGCAACTCTCGAATCTTTTTTTGTCTATATCTCTCCTTATCGTAATCAGATTTACTAAGCTTGCCCCTATCATATAGATAATAATATTCTCTCAAGGGATTCTCGGTACTGACTTTAAGGGGTTTAAGTAGTCTTTCTTGTTGCTCAAGTCTTTCTTTGGATGGTGATAGTCTAACTCCTAACTCATCTGGTGGGTGAGGTCTGCCTCCTGAATAACTGTCTCCACTATCACCCTCACACAAGGGTCTACCGCCTGTTGGTAATCTACGCTTCCCTATCATTGTGCTTCTAGGGTTGTCTCTTCCATACTTACGTTTCTTATTTGCCTTTACCTTTTTATCTCTGATTTCCTTAGCGTGCTCTTCGCAATATTGACTTCTATTACCTCTATGCGAAATATCTACTCCACATGTTTTACACTTTCTCATTTTGCATCCCCACCTTTTATCTCTATTTTATTCTAATATCAAGTTTATTTTTTGTTTAAAACATGGTTTTTAGCCCCCTGAGTGCGATAACTCTCACACCAAGGAGTATAACCTATACTTTTGTCTCTATTCCACTCTAATCTAAACTTATTTTGTGCATCTCAAATTTTTGTCTCTCCATCCCTTTGTTTGCTATTGTATATAAACCCTTGTTCCCCTTGGAGATTTAACATCTCCTGCGTTTCTATGGTTGCCTTGTTATATAAACCTTTGTGCACTTTTAATTTTACTCTTCCTCCGTCTTTCTGCGGGGCTTATTACATAAACCTTGCTATTATGGCATAATTTACTCTTCTCCATCACCTTGTTTGCCCCAATATTTAAACCTTGCTATTATGAAATAATTTACTCTTCCATCCCTTTGTTTGCTATCATATATAAACTTTCACACGCTCTCCGTATACAACAAGGCGATTTCATATCTATTTATATATCTTTTTCATCCTCATTGTTAACGAATATAAAGGTTCCATCATCTTTTTCCTTGAATTCTACACGTAACCCTTTTTCATATATGTGTTGAAAGACATAAAAATTCTTATTACTGTCTAAACATTCCCCTGGTTTCACTCTTTCTATTCCCTTTCCATTGTGTCTATAAACCATTTCCCACTTATGGTCATGCAATTCTTGTCGTGTTGTAAAATGCTTTACTTCTTCCAATATATCCTTTCTATCCATCTTATCACCAAGTATAAAACCTCAGTTGTCTATTTAACGTTTATTCCTCCTTGGAGATATTTTTAACTCATAACTTCGTCATACACCTTCTTTAAATCACCTTCATCAAGAAAACTATAGTGCTGAAAATCTACTCTCTTCATACTGTGCCCTAACAATCGTTCCTTGACAGCGAAACTCCCATTTCTCCTATCCCACTCCTGCAAAAAGAATTTACGTAACTGTTTAACCTGAAATCCGCTATCCTTAAACATATTCCCACAATGATTTTGACCGAATAAATAACTTAATTCAGATTTCCCCTTGTAAAATTCGACATAATCCTTTAACGCCCGTTTCGCCCCCTTGTTGAAAAATACGCTTCTCGTTTTCCCTGTTTTACCTCTTTCGACAAAGATACTCCTATTTTCCAGGTCAATATCCTTTAACCTTAATCGATATAGCTCACTAGGGCGCATTCCAGAACTCGCACCAAGGAGAATAAGGGCTTTTACTTGCAACTCATATCTATGCCCCTTAAATTGCCTCAAAACGCCCTCAATATCCCTTGTTGTGATTCTCTTAACCTGTGTATCAAAAATATCACCAGGAATTTCAATATCACTAGCCCATTCTACTTTCATATACTTTAAAAACTTTCTAATTTGTAACGCTATCTTATGATATGTGTTATTGTGATACCTGTCCTTAAGATATAGAAGATATTTGATTGTAGTCTTTTTATCTACCTGATAATCAACAAATTCAAGATAGTTAACTAGATAAATATTAATTTGATACAGCCAATGCGGAGACAGCCCCTTGATTTCACGTAATTTAATGTACTCATCTAATGTTTCCAATGATACGTATAAATCAGTGGCGCAATCTTTAACAATATGAGATGTATTTCTCCCTGGAATGCGGGCGTGGTGTAGCCTGGTATCACTTAAGCTTGCCAAGCTTATAACTCGGGTTCAAATCCCGGCACCCGCACTTTCTCATCTTTTAAATTTGATGATTCATTCGAACGCGAGAAAATGATATTAATTGTATAATAAAATTTATATACTTATAAATTAAATAAATATTTAGAGAATGGGGGCAATAATTTTTTAATATCCATCTCTCACCATCCTTCTACTTCCCTCATTCTCACAATTTAAAATCTTGATAAGTAGGTTAGAGAGAAAGAAAAAATATTGTTTCAAAGACTAGTAATTGTGTGACTCTCTCTTTTTCCCTTCATAGTTATTCTTTTCACGATCTATTTCTCTCAATGTATTATCTATTTCTCTCTTTAGTTCATCTATGTTTTGTGTTTCACATTCATATTCTCTATTGCTTTTTTCCAACATTTCGTCTACTTCTTTTATTACAGATTCATATTTCCTATCCATTTTCATCACCTGATATTTCATAGCATGCCAAATTCTATCACTGATTGTATTTAAAGCTAATGCGTTAAAATGTCAAAATGAAAAAATGTAGTGCCGTGGATCTACTTCTATTCTCTCGGTTAACCAGCACAAAAAATTAACCCAACAAGTATTTCCTTACCAAATATTCAATATATCTCTTTTCCTCATCAGATTCTGGATCAATCATTTTTATTTTCCCCGTGCAACACTATCATATAATCCTTCTTTAACCACTTATAATATGCTATCTATCTTCAGACGTTGTTACATCATATTTCCTTTTACATCTATAATATGTTACATCCATTGTTTTTTCCCCAACTATCAATCTTCATAATACCTGCCCCCATATAAAACAATAACTTCCTCACAAATCAATAATTACCATCAAGATTGGGAGGTAGGTAGGGGAAGAAAACATATAAAAGCCTGCGGGGGTAATAGAGGAGTAATATGTAACGAACTTGGAAATTTTTCCCTACCTCACCAAACATATCTTCTATTATAATGACTATTTAAATGTGCTGTGTTAAAATGTCAAAATGAAAAAAACACATCCTTAGAAAATCTGTTTTTCCACATGCGAGACAATAAATCAAGGATATAAAATCCCATTATGAATTCATATCATGTATCTTAACATCTATATCAATAGCATAACCCATAGAGTCGGTCATTGATTTAGTATCGTCACACTCTCTATTATTACATCATCTACTGGCCAGTCCTGCATTCTATATTTTGTAGTAGTTTCAACAGAAGCCGCATCCCTTAATACATCTATCCCTACAATTATTTTGCCAAATGCCGCATAGTCATCATCCAAAAATGATTGTTTGCCATCACAGATGAAAAACTGACTTGTAGCACTATTTGGATCTGAAGTTCTTGCCATAGATATCGCACCATCAACATGACGTACATCAGGATGAATTTCAAGTTCTATCGATCCATAAGGACTTGTCTTATGGGTACCATTAGCATAGTATCCACCACCTTGTATTACGAAATCATCAATTACTCTATGAAATACAAGGTCATCATAAAATCCATCATTTGCAAGTTTTATAAAATTTTCAACAGTTATGGGCACCTTATCTTTGTATAGTTCTAGTTTCATCGTTCCCATATTTGTTTCAATAATTGCAAAGGGGTTGCTTACTATTTCATTAGGAATCTTTGCTGGATGCCAATCGACTTCCATCCTAAGTTTAGAATTTATCTTTCCTAAAATCAGATAAGGCAATAACCGGAATCTGTTCCAATAGTTACCATCCCATGTATTATCACAATCTTTAAAGTAAGCGTTTCTTTTATTCATTATAATATTGTTTTGAACTATTTTGTTATCTGGTGAATTGCCAACATATATACCATACTCATTGTTGTTTGAAATGACATTCCTAGAGAGACAATTATTAGATGAATCCGTCAGATTAATGCCAGCATATTCGTTGTTTTTAACGTCATTACCTGAGATAATATTGTTATTGGAGGAATAAGTTAAAGAGATACCCACAGCATTGTTCGAGAAGATATTATCTAAAAGGGTATTGTTTGACGATTGTTCGAAGTTTATACCTGGTACGAGGTAATATTGCAATACATCCAGACCATTAGAGTCAACAATATTTCCTGAAATTATGTTATCATTTGAATGAATTAGATGTATTCCAATACAATTATCACACACGTTGTTGCTTGTTATGGAATTGCAGTTTGACTCAACCATAATTCCACCAACGACACTAGATTCAATACCGCTATTTTGTACAGTAAAATTGCACAACGTAACCGAATCCACATCTATTTTTATTACGAATGCAGTTCCATTACCATCGATAATTGTAGTATCTTTATCCTCACCAATCAAATCTATTGACTTAGCTACTACTACGTTTTCATAATAGATTCCACTATAAACATAGACCGTATCATCGTCACTTGCAGCGTCAATACCATCCTGAATATGTTGATATGGATTCTCAGTTGTTCCATCCCATGGCCCCCCTATGTTATCATCATCTACATAGATAGTGTTATTAAAAGTTCTATTAGCACCTAAATCTGGTACGATACTCACTCCAGCAAGTAGAAGTATAACTGCAATCATGCAACCTTTTCCACCAAGACACAAACTCATTTTACAAATACCCATTATAATATAATGTGACATATAAATTTAATACTTCCTATGTGATATTTTCGCAACATTTAGCACATTCATGATTTAGAATCAAAGAAAACACAAATTTATAATATCAACGGAAACTACCTGTTGCAAAAAGTGGAGTGCAGTATTATGATAAAACTAGATTTACATATACATTCCCAATACTCAGAGGATGCCATAGGGTCACCCAAAGACATAATCAAATCGTTAAAAAAGAAGGGACTGCAAGGAATGGCTATTACTGATCATAACACTGTAGAAGGTGGCCTTAAAGCAGTAAAAATCGCACCGAAAGATTTCATCGTAATCCCCGGAATAGAAATATCAACAGCAGACGGACACATGCTGGCATTGAATGTTGAGAAAAACATAGCCAGAAATTTATCTATCCAGGAAACATTAGAAAAAATTCTTGACCAAGATGGAACCCCTATTGTTCCACATCTCTTTAGAAATATGTCCGGGATAAAAAAGGAAAAACTAAAGACGATACGTCAAAAAATCAACACAATAGAGGTTTTTAATGCATGTAGCATGCCAAAAACCAATTTGAAAATTGCCAAGATTGCAAAAGAATTCAATCTTGGTGGAACAGGTGGTAGCGACTCACACGATCCAGCATACGCAGGATATGCATACACAGTAGTAGATACCACTGATATGAATGCTGACGCCGTCCTTTCAGAAATAAATAAGAAAAAAACGTGTGGTGAGGGAATCACTATGCCTCTTGAATACAGGCGCGATCGTATGTTAAAATCAATTAGACAGTTCTTCCAACGAGGATTTAAACGAATTTAGAATCGTATTCACCTGCATCTATAGCTTTCTGGGCTTCTTGTGGTTTTTTTCCCTCTACAGTAACACCCATTGTCACACAGGTTCCGATTATTTCTTTTGTTTTTTGTTTAAGCTCTTTACCTAGGAGATTATCGTACTTCATTTTAGCGACCTTGATCGCTTGATCAATAGTGAGATTACCAATCTTATGTGTTGATGGTGCACCAGACCCTTTTTCCGCACCAATCTCGTTAAGAATTAACGATGCTGCTGGCGGCGTACCTACCTCAATTTCGAAATCTTTTGTCTTTGTATCAATGATAACCTTTACTGGAACTTTCATTCCTTCAAAACTTTTAGTTTTATCGTTGATTGTATTGATAATCTGCATAATGTTTACACCCATTGGACCAAGTGCTGGACCAAGTGGCGGACCGGCAGATGCTTTTCCTCCTTCAACTAATGCCTCAACTGTTTCTGACATATTGTCTATTCCTCCTTGTCTTTCTTTTCTTCTTTCTTTTTGACTACTCTTACTTGCTCCCCTCGAACAGTAATTGGTATTGGTACAACAGATTCAAAGAGTTCTACCGTGATCTCCTCTTTTGCATCATCGATATGAGTAACTTTTGCAGTTTCACCTCTAAATGGACCTGCAATCATTTCAACAACATCGCCCTCAGCAATTTTTGCAACTGCAGAAGCAGGTACAAGAAAATGCTCTATCTGCTCGACAGGTATATTACCCTCAAGCATGTTTCTAGAATAGGAAACTGTTTTAATCATCTCCTTTATGCGCTCTTTATCATAACCCTCAAGAAAAATATATCCTCTAAGTTCAGGTGTTACAAGTATAGATGGGATTTTTATCTTTGATTTATCTGCCCTACTGTTAATAAGATCAGCAGCGTTCTGCTCCTTCCCAACTTGAGTTTTTATGGAAAATATTTTTGTTTTTTCTACAATGTCATCCTCAAAATCTGTGCCTTGCATATGATTACACCTTTTAAATCCACCCAAATATTTCTCCTATCCAAGGTGCAACATGTTTTGCAAGCAACCAAATAAGAAAACCAATTCCACCTACAATCAGAATGCCTGCCCCTGTTATTTTAGAAGTTTTTGCAAATTCTTCATCCGTAGGTTTACGAGCCATCTTAAGAACCCTTCCGTATTTTCCTTTACCTATTCTCTTTTGTCGTGCCTCTATGTTGTGTTGTAGTTCCCAGGCCCGGTCAACGATGCTTCTATCGTCTTTATCACTTCTTAATGACTTCAATATTGACACCTCTATAATCAACTGGTCAAATAACTAGGTATATATAAAGAATTTGGAGGTTTTATTATTATGTAGATTGCCTTCTTCCTCCATACTAAACTAGTCATAAAAAGGATAGTGGAGCTTTGAAATTATGAGCCAAAGCCATTTTAGGGGTTTTCTTCATGCCACAAAATCAATGCCATACTCCTTATTTTCAAATGCCTTATGAGCTGGGCCCAGAATCTGTTTTGATTTAACCCCAGTTATAACAAGCATTGCACGAATACTTCTCTTAAGTTCAGGATTAACAGTGGTTCCCCATATGATACGTGCATTTGGATCAACTCTTGAATATATTTCTTCAACAACCCGTTCAGCCTCGCTAATTGTCATATCCTCGCCACCAGTAACATTGACAAGGGCACCAGTAGCTTCAGAAATATCAACTTCCAGTAGTGGAGAATTAAGAGCCTCTACAACGGCATTCACTGCCTTGTTTTCACCTTCAGCTTCCCCAAGACCAATCATTGCAACACCACCTCTTTTCATGACAGTCTTTAGGTCAGCAAAATCCAGATTGACCAAGCCAGGCTTAGTAATCATTTCAGTAATGCCCTTGATCGATCTCATAAGAACTTCATCAGCAACCCTAAAAGCAGCATTCAATGAAAGATTGGGAACAACATCAAGCAATTTATCGTTTGGAATGACGATAACAGTGTCACAGGTTTCCCTCAAACGTTTCAAACCTGCATCAGCATTTTCCATCCGGATAAAACCTTCAACACTAAAAGGTAGAGTAACAACACCAATAGTCAAAGCACCGGTTTCTTTAGCAATTTGTGAAACGACTGGGGCAGAACCTGTACCTGTGCCACCACCAAGTCCACAGGTGACAAAAACCATATCGGCACGTCCTACAGCTTCACGGATATCTTTCTCACTCTCACGAGCAGCTTCCTCACCAATCTGGGGAAGAGAACCAGCACCCAGGCCATGAGTAATATGCCTGCCGATTAAAACCTTATGAGGTACACCAGCTAGTAGCAGATGTTGAGCGTCTGTATTTAAAGCCACCAACTCTGCTCCAGAAATACCCCCTTCAATACACCTAGAAATGGTATTGGTTCCAGCACCACCACAGCCAACAACCTTTATGGTAGTAGTTAAACCTGCCAATACCTCCTCCAACTCACGGTTGTTAACACCACGAGTAAGTGAATCTTCTAAAACATCTGACCCTTTACCCGAATTCTTAACAGATCTCTTTTCTTTCTTCTTATTTTTCTCATTAGCAACTACTTCATCTATAATTTTCCTCATCTAAATCACCGTATCCTCACAATAATAAACCCCAATTCATTGTGACATGAATTATTATATTATATGTTCCTACAATAATTGTAAAGGAATTTTGATTATTAAACATTTCCTAAAAAATTCTAGTTTAACTCTAAAGAAAAATCCTTACTCTTGATGCTGTGTGTAAGATATCCCAAAGAAATACGGTCAGCAAAAGACGCGTACTCAACTATATTATCAGGAGTAACCCCGCCAGATATTTCAATTAAAACATTGGTATTTATCTCACGAATTTTTTCAGCAAGCACCTCTGCGTCTTCAGGAGTATAATTATCCAACATGATAACATCGACCTTCATTTTTGCGGATATGATGGCGTCCTTTTCGTTTTCCACCTCAACTTCTACAACCATATCATGAACTTTCTGCTTTACTCGCCTAATCGCTTCTTCAACAGAACCAACACATTTTATATGATTATCCTTAATCATAATAGCATCATATAATCCATATCGATGTGACTCGCCCCCACCTAGCACAATAGCTTTTTTCTCATATTTGCGAAAGCCTGGCGTTGTTTTCCTTGTGGCTGCTACAATCACACGTGGATTTATGTTTCTACATTTATCTACAAGTTTCCTTGTCTCCGAAGCAATACCACTCATCCTACATATAAAATTTAGAGCCAATCTTTCCCCTATGAGAATAGAGCGAACTGACCCCTTTACCTCAGCCACAATAGTTTTTTCTTTAACAAAATCTCCATCATTTACCAGCAATTCTATCTGAGCCCCGGTTCTTTTAAAAACCATTTTTATTTCTTCTAGTCCAGCAACAATACAATTCTCTTTTGCAACAATGTGTGCCTGGGCAATCTCGTCAGTAAATAGGGAGTTCGAAGTTATATCTCCGTCTTCACCAATATCCTCTTTCAGGAATCTGTCAATATCATCCATCGCAATATTTTTTATATTAACTCATCATTTTAAGGTTTTGGTAAAAGAATGAATCTTGGAATAATTGGCTGTGGTGCAATAGGGACAGACGTAGCATTAGCTGCAGATGAAATGAAAGAAATTGAGAAGATTTATTTACAGGATATTGACAGAAAAAAGGCGATTAATCTTAAAAAAACCCTTAAAAAAGCAGAAATAAAACCTGTAAAAGAATTTTTGGAAAATGTAGACGTTGTATTCGAAGCTGCGTCACAGCAAGCAGTAGATGAATATGCCCAAGAGATACTCCAAGCAGGCAAGGATTTGATTATCATGAGTGTTGGGAGTTTATTTGATGATAAATGTAGGAAGGAACTCGAGGAAACAGCCAGAAGTAAACATTGTAAAATATATCTTCCATCTGGTGCGGTATGTGGCATAGACGGGATATTATCGGCTAGTATTGATGCCATAGATGAAGTAACACTCGTGACTACAAAGCCCCCCAAATCTTTAGGAAAAAACTATGGGAAAAGAATAACTGTTTTTGAAGGAAGCGCCAGAGAGGCCGTAGAAGAATTTCCAAGGAATATTAATGTAGCTGCAAGCCTATCACTTGCAGGAGTGGGATTTGATAGAACTAAAGTTCAAATAGTTGCAGATCCTGTTGTCACAAGGATAAATCATAAAATACTTGCTCATGGCAAATTTGGCAGACTCAGAGCTGAAGTAGAAAACATGCCCAACCCAAATAATCCAAAATCAAGTTACATGGCATCTCTATCCGCAATTGCCACTCTTAAGAGAATTATTAATCCCATCCAAATAGGCGCCTAATAAACATTGGATATTAACGTAGTAAAGGTATAAAGACAAAAAATAGGTTTAAATACCAAAACATTTGAAAAACTGATTTTTAGCCAGCAACTAAAACTAAATATCTCCCTTTTAATTACTTCTCCAGAATAGAGTATGAAATTTGAAATAAAAGATAGAGACGCTGCTGGAAGAATCTGTAAATTTACTACAGAACATGGGACAGTCACCACACCTAATCTCATGCCAGTTATTAACCCAAACAAGATGCTTATTTCCCCAAAAGAAATGAAAAAATTTTTTGGAACACAAATCGTGATAACCAATTCGTACATAATAAAAAAGAATGAAAAACTTAGGGAAAAAGCACTAGAAGTTGGTGTTCACAAACTCATAGATTTTGATGGTCCAATAATGACAGATTCTGGAACTTTTCAATCGTATGTATATGGGGACGTAAAGCTAGATCCGCTTGAAATCGTGGAATTTCAAAGAGACATAGGAAGCGATGTCGGAACAATTTTAGACATTTTTGGAACCCCTCAACAAACTAAAACAAAAGCAGCACGGGGGGTAAAAGAAACAGTAAAACGCGCTCAACAAAGCATACGTGTAAAAGGAGATATGGTGCTTGCGTGTACGGTTCAAGGTTCCGTCTATCCAGACCTTAGAAATAAATGTGCAAAAGAACTAAGTAAAATCGATGCGGATTTTTTCCCAATAGGTGGTGTGGTACCACTGATGGAGAACCAGAGATATTCAGATCTAGTTAGCTGCATCCTCGCGTCTAAAAAAGGGTTAAATCCCAGCAAACCTGTACATTTATTCGGCGCAGGTCATCCATTGATATTTCCTTTGGCAGTTGCTCTTGGATGCGACTTTTTTGACTCTTCAGCATATGCAAAATACGCAAATGATGGAAGGATGATTTTTCCATGGGGAACAAAAAAACTGGATAATTTGGATGAACTGCCATGTTGTTGTCCAATCTGTACAAAATTCACCGCATCTGAACTAAGAAATTTGAAAGAAAATGAGAAAAGCCTGCAGTTAGCAAAACACAATCTTTATGTCAGTTTTGCCGAATTGAAAAAGATTAGAAGTGCAATTGCTGAAGGGAATCTATGGGAACTAGTAGAAACAAGAGCTAGTTCAAATCCATATTTGCTTGAATCTATGAAGAAGTTGAAAAAAACAGAGAATAAAACATGGTTAGAACAATCTGAATCTACAAGTAAAGATAGGGCATTATTTTACACTGGAAACCACACAATCCACAGACCAATTATATACAGATGTCATAGAAGGCTAATCGATAGATATGAACCATTGTTTGATACTACTATTGTGTTTCCAGATGGGAATAAACCTTATTCAAAATATTATTCTGAACAAATAAAGAAAATAATTAGAAAAAGTAACAATGTAAAAATATTGATAAATTCTCGTTTGGGCCCTGTGCCAATCGAGCTTGATGAAATGTATCCATTTGCACAATCTGTATTCCCTGAAACTACAGATAAGGAAACAGAAGAAGAGGTATCAAGGATATTTGATGAGTTTACAAGAAATAGAGATGTAATATTCTGGGAGGGGGATAAAACACTACAAAAGTTGTCCGAATCGCAAGAAAAATCACAGAATGATATAGATATCAGAAGAATCTCTGCTGTCGCAAATATACAGTTTGGAAAAGATGCTTCTAAATCATTATTCGATGGAAAGATAAAGATTATTAAATCAAAGAAAACTGGCAAGATACGCAACATATACTGTGACGAAAATCACATCTTGTCCATGCGCGCTGGAGATGGAATGTTTACCCTGAAGATTGCTGGTGCAAAACTGCTTCATCGTTATTTTAAATATCCAAGATTAAGAGTTACAATAGAAGGAGATGCAGTACCTTTTGTTAAACAGGGCAAAAGTGTTTTTGCCAAGTTTGTTTTGGATTGTGACCCCGAACTCAGGCCTTTTGATGAATGTCTGGTTGTAGATGAAAAAGACGTGTTAATTGCAGCAGGAAGATGCTTACTAAATAGATCTGAAATGTTGTCTTTTAAATACGGCATGGCAGTTAGAACGAGAGAACACATCGATTAAAATCTATTTTTCCAAAAAGTGTCAATTAATTCGAAGAAAATCTTGACATAAAAAGGGCAAAGATGTTTAGTTAAGAGATAAAGAAGGAGGGCTGGTTTAAAGGATGGGATGGGATGCACAAAACTACCAGCTCGATTCCTTCCAATCCAACGAACTGGGCACGTTTTAAGTACTTTTTTCGCAGATGAATATGTAAATATGTATGCAGTTAAAACAGTAACATTACAATCTTTTTTTAATGCAAAAAAATTGTATGATTAAATGATTTTTTTCATGGTATAAACACAAATAAATGGGAAAAAACATCATTCAATATCCAACCCTTATTTTATAATGTTTCAAGATGTGGCCAATTTCTAATCCAACATATCTTTAGATCCTTTTCCTCAGAAAAAATTATAAACTCTCTGTATCTTATTTTTCTGGGTGAAAATGGGAAGATATGGCAGTGATTTTAAAGAACCACCTTGGGTCGTAGGCTCTCCAAAAGAGATTATGGATTGGGCAGAAGGAAACCACCCAAGTAAAAAAGGTGAAAAAGATAGGGCATCAGAAAAGAGGCGAGATGGGAACTTTCTAAAAAACCTACATATTCAGTTTGATTTTGAAGTTAGCAAAAGAGAAATAGAACCAAAAAATATCTTTTCAAAATTGTTTGTCAAATTGCGCTTCGGGTACCACTCATTTCTACTCACTTCGTTCGCTCAAATGGGTGGCATGTTCGCCTTCCCTTCGGTCGGCTCAACCCTC
>JAUWWG010000100.1 GCA_030616985.1 Thermoplasmatota archaeon | reverse complement strand
GAACGTGCTCGTCAATCTAAAAATCCCCCTGATATGCTTATTACAACGCCCGAGACATTCCAGATTTTATTCACAGGTAAACGTTTAAAAAAACATCTAGAAAGCGTTAGATGTATCATAATTGATGAAATACATGAACTGGCAAATGATGAAAGAGGTGCGCAGCTAGCAGTTGGTCTTGAAAGATTACATGAATTGACTATTGAAAAAAGTCATAGTTTTCAAAGAATAGGTCTGTCTGCTACCGTGGGATCACCTGAGGAAGTGAAACGTTATCTTGGCGGTCTTGAAAATGGTAAATTCCGTGATGTAACAGTATTGGAAGTTGACGTCACCAAACATATTGAAATAAGTGTTGAACTCCCATCTATCAAAAAAAGTGATTATGGTGGTGCAAACCGCCTCTCGGTTGAGCCAATTTCTTTTGCATTATTAAGGAGATGCAAAGGACTTATTGATAAGCATGTTTCAACGCTTCTTTTCATAAACACTAGAGATGGTGCAGAAATTCTGGCCTCTCGTTTTCATCTATGGGTAAACGACATGCCAATAAGTGTTCATCATGGCTCTCTTTCAAAGAACGCTAGAATAGAATCAGAGGATGATTTTAAGAGTGGAAAATTAAAATCATTGATATGTACATCATCACTAGAACTGGGCATGGATATCGGTAATACGGATTTTATCATACAATACAGCTCCCCCAGAGAGGTTAAAAGGATTGTACAAAGAGTGGGAAGATCTGGACACAGAATAGGGAGAACTTCAAAAGGATTAATCCTAGCGACTACTCCTGAAGATGTAGCAGAGAGTATTGTTATAGCAAGAAGAGCCTTGGCAGGAGAGTTAGAAGTCTTAAAAGTTAGGCAAAATCCATTGTCTGTTCTTACCAATCAGATCATCTTCATTGCTCTGGAAAACTGGAAGATAAAATCTGAAAAAATTTATGAAATAATCAAAAGATCTTATCCTTTTCACACTTTAAAACAAGATACGTTTAACAAGATTTTGGAGCAACTAAGAAATCAACGTAGCATCTGGATAGGAGACGAAGATTTTGTTTTTAAACGTAGAAACTCAAGAAATTATTTTCTTGACAATATCTCCATGATTCCTGACGAGAAAACGTACATGGCTGTAGATATAAGTTCAAGAAAGAGAATAGGGAAGTTGGATGAGAGTTTTATTTTGAATTATGGTTTTGAAGGTGCCAAATTTATCCTAAGTGGGAGACCCTGGACGATTGTAAAAAGAGATGAAGAAGAGATACTGGTATCTCAATCAAAAGAGATAGGAACTGTTCCCTCATGGACTGGAGAAGACATACCTATACCTTTTGAAATTGCTAGAGAAGTAGGTAAACTACGAAGACTTGTCTCATTAGAAACAAAAATCGAAGAGTATCCATGCGATAAAAAAACAATTGATAAAATTGTGCAGCAGATCGATAATCAGAAAAATCAAGGTTTTGCCGTTCCAGATGACAAAACAATAACAATTGAAGTAGAGGATAAGACCGTGGTGATAAACGCATGTTTTGGGACAAAGGTGAACGAAACTATTGGACGTTTAATATCTGCTATGTTAGCACAGTCCATTGGAGAAAGCGTAGGTATTAACAGCGATGCATATAGGATAAATCTTGAACTCCCTGGTAGATTTCCAGTGGACAGGATAAAAGATATATTGCTAAAAACTAATCCTGAGACTCTGTGGTATCTGATACATACTATACTGAGAAATTCAACATACATAAGGTGGCAGCTTGTTCACGTGGCAAGAAAATTTGGTGCTATACGAAAGGATTTTGATTATAAAAATGTTGGAGTTAAAAAACTATTTACACTTTTTGAAAACAGTCTTATATTTGATGAGACACTTGATAAAATTATCTGGGAGCGGATGGATATTGAAAACTCTCAAAAGGTTTTGGAAGAGATACAAAACGGTGAGATAAATATCCATGTGCAAAGGCTTTCACCCATTGCACTTGCAGGATTTGAAACCATAAAAGGCTTAATGGTTCCCCAACGTGCAGATAGATCAATTCTAATGGCTTTGAAAAAACGTCTTGAGGATACCGACATAACACTTGTATGTACCAACTGCAATCATAAATGGAATACAACAGTACGAAGAGCGGATGCTAGGCCCAAATGTTCGAATTGTAATGCTATAAAAATTATGGTTTTACGCAGATATAATAAAAATTTGGCAAAACTTCTTACAAAAAAAGAAAGGACAGGCGAGGAAGACAAAGAAGTAAAAAGACTACACAAAAACGCAAGTCTAGTTCTGAATTATGGAAAGATTGCCTTACTATCATTGATGGGTAGAGGCATTGGGCCCGATACTGCTGCTAGAATATTGAGAAGATATAACAAGACAGAACTCGAAAAATCAGATGAATTGCAAATCAGATTTCTACGTGACATACTTAAAGCAGAGTTGAACTATGCAAGGACAAGAGGATTCTGGGACAAATGAAGAATAAACCAAATTTGTACCTATTCCAACTCACTATGCCTAAAGACATGCATACCACAACCTTTAAAACGATTGTGTGATTGCCTAAACCTATTAATATGATTAAAATTAGTGATAGATTATGACTGAAAATAACATGGTACTACCGGGAGAAAAATTATCTACATCTGAGGAATTATTATCCGGCGATGGGACATTTGAGGAAGATGGCATTATAAAAGCTGCTAGAGTTGGAAAATATGTCGTAGATGAAAAAAATAGAAGAGCAATGGTAAAACCCGTGACAAGCATCCCCGTTCTCTTAAAGAAGGGAGATACAGTTCTTGCAGAGGTGCGATTCATAAGATCATCAATGATTATAGCTAACGTAATCCACGTTAAAGGAGAGAATAGAAGAATCTCTGGTGATACAAACGGTACACTACGTGTATCTGAGATATCACAATCATATGTGAAAGATCCTGCTTCTGAGTTCTCATTGGGCGACATCATAAGAGCCAAGGTCACACAAGTCAATCCGAATATACAGCTTGAAACTAAGGATAGGAGTCTAGGCGTCATTAAAGGACTATGTACAAAATGCAGACATTCACTCATCAAAAAGGACAATATTTTAGAATGTGAAAATTGTGGGAATAAGGAGCGAAGAAGAACAGCAATTGATTACGGAAACTATGATTTAAATAATCTTTAAGATAGATTGTTATTATGGGGAAGGAGTGAAGATTCATGGATTTGAAAAAGATTAAAAAAACATCGAAGGAACTTGAATTAGAAGTTATTGGGGAAAATGAGACCATATTAAATCCCATTACACAGGTATTGCTACAAAATGAGAATGTGGAGTATGCAGCATATATGACTGATAACCCTATGTCGAAGAAACGACGTTTGTATATCAGAGTCAAAAAAGGGAAACCCGAAGAGATATTGAAAAAAGCTGTCAAACAGCTAGAGAATGAAGTAAAAAGCTTCGGTAAAAATTTTGAAGGAAAAACTAAAAGTAAGAGTAAAAAGTAGATGAAATGTTTGGATGCTGAAAAAAACACAGGCATAGAAACTTTTTTTACATCGGCGAGGGGAATAGGTGGAAAACTCCGCACAGTGCCCAAAGATTTTATTGTAAATGAGATTTCTAAATACCCCTCAAAAAAAGAAAATGGGCGGTTTATGATTGCCGAGATCACGGCCGTAAACTGGGAAACGAACGGACTGGTAAGAGAGCTTTCCAACAGATTACATATTTCACGAAAACGAGTTGGTTTTGCAGGCACCAAGGATAAACGGGCGAAGGCAACTAGGCTAATGTCTTTTCACAATATCTCTAAAAATGACTTAGCTAAAGTAAAAATCAAAGATGTTGATATAGAAAACATCTATGAATCCGATCATCCTGTCAAAATTGGTTGTCTTTTAGGTAATAGATTCGAAATTATCGTAAGAAATGTCAGTAGAGGTACTAGATCAGAACAAGTACAAGACGTAATTTCTGTTATAAATAATAATGGTGGTTTTCCTAATTTTTATGGCATTCAGCGTTTTGGTATTATACGACCAATTACTCATGTGGTGGGGAGATACATAGTGTTTGATGATTTTGAAAAGGCAGTGATGAGTTATATCGCAAATCCCATTGAAGGAGAGGATGAGGAAACATATAATTTGAGAGAAAGATTACAAAAAACATATGACTTTTCGGAGGCATTGAATTCTTATCCTAATCATCTAAATTTTGAAAAAGCCATGTTGAATAAATTAGTCATTGATCCAGAGGATTTCGTTGGCGCTTTAAAGGAACTCCCAAAGAATCTTTTGACCATGTTTGTTTATGCATACCAATCATATCTTTTTAACAGAATGTTAAGCGAACGGATTAAACAGAAGTTGCCTTTAAATAAGGCGATTGTTGGCGATACTATTCTTCCCATAAGAAAAGGGATTATTGATGAAAATGCGATAATTATTACAGAAAAGAACATTGCAAAAGCAAATAAACAAATTCTAAAAGGCAATGCATTTGTAAGTGGTCTTTTATTTGGCAGCGATTCGGTATTTTCAGAAGGGGAAATGGGTAAAATCGAACATAATATTATTGATGGTGAAGGAGTCGATCCTAGAGATTTTATCATACCGGAAATTCCATATATTTCTTCGTCAGGTTTAAGACGTCCATTATTATCTTCTGTTAATAACCTTAGATTTGAATTGAATGATGATGCTCTGAATAATGGTAAGCTTGCATTAACTTTAAAATTTGAATTGAAGAAAGGATGCTATGCTACGTCTCTACTTCGCGAATTCATGAAATCAGATGATATCCGCAGTTATTAACAAAATCTGATAGAAATAATTTTAACGGGCTTTTGCCATTAGGGTGTCACTTCGAGGTTAAAATCCCTCTAAATCTGGTGAAAAACAATGATTAAATCACCCCCTCAAAAATATATTCCAAAGGAATTCGAAGAAAAAATTCAGAAATTTTGGACAGAGAATAATATATTCAAAAAATCTGTCATACTGAGGAAAGGGTGCAAACCCTATGTTTTTTTAGAGGGGCCCCCAACAGCCAATGGTCTTCCTCATCCTGGTCATGTCCTCACAAGGGTCATGAAAGACCTAATTCTAAGATATCATGCAATGAATGGATATTACATAGAAAGAAAAGCGGGATGGGATACACATGGTCTACCCGTGGAAATAGAAGTTGAGAAAAAAATAGGACTCAAAGATAAACAAGCTGTTGAGGATTACGGCATCAAAAAGTTTAATGAAAAATGTAGAAAAAGTGTGTTCAAATACGAAGCTGCGTGGGTTAGTATAACCGATCGTATCGGGTTCTGGCTTGATATGAGCAATCCCTATATCACACTAAAAAATGAATATATAGAGTCCGTATGGTGGTCTCTTAAACAGGCATGGGAAAAAAAACTATTATATCATGGACATAAAGTAGTTCCTTATTGCCCACGTTGCGGAACGGCGCTTTCTGCACATGAAATAGCACAGGGATATAAGACTGTTGAGGAGCCATCTATATTTGTAAAATTCAAACTTAAAAAAGAGGATGCTTATTTTCTAGCATGGACTACAACTCCTTGGACTCTTATTTCAAACGCAGCACTTGCCGTTCATCCAGATGAAACTTACATAAAGGTACGTTACAACGGACAAACGTTGATTTTTGCTGAAGAGCGTGCAGCAGTTTTGTTGAAAGGACAGGAGTATGAGTTACTGGATGGTTTTTCTGGAAAAAAACTTGAAAATGTTGAATATGAACCATTATTTAATTATTACAAACCTGACAAAAAGGCATGGTATGTTATCTGTGCAGATTTCGTAACTATGGATGATGGAACGGGTATTGTTCACATTGCTCCTGCTTTTGGTGAAGATGATTATAACGTTGGTAAAAAATACGAATTACCTGTTATACAACTGGTTAAACTTGACGGTACCTTCAAGGACGAGGTTACCCTTTGGAAAGGACAGTTTGTCAAGGATGCTGACCCCAATATCATTAAACATCTTGAAGAAAGGGGGCTAGTAGAAGGTGTAAAAGAATATGTTCATGAGTATCCATTCTGTTGGCGCTGTGATTCTCCTCTCCTGTATTATGCAATGGAGTCATGGTTTATCGCTATGTCAAAGGTACAGGAATCCCTGATAAAAAACAATGATCAGATAAAGTGGTATCCAAAGCACCTCCAACAAGGGCGTTTTGGGGATTTCATACGTGATGTGAAGGACTGGGCCCTTTCCAGAAATCGGTACTGGGGGACACCTCTACCCATTTGGACTTGTACTAATAAGACATGCAGACATAGAATATGTGTTGGCAGTATTGATGAACTGAAGAGTTTGAGCGATAATTTTACAGATGATTATGATTTGCATAAACCGTTTGTTGACGAATTGATCGTACGCTGTCCAAAGTGTCAGTCTGAGATGAAACGTGAGAAAGAAGTTATTGACTGTTGGTATGATTCAGGTTCTGCATTTTTTGCTCAGTGGCACTATCCTTTTGAAAATAAAGAAAAGTTCAAAGAAAATTTCCCTGTTGACTTTATCAGTGAAGCTCTTGATCAGACACGAGGATGGTTTTATTCACTCCTGGCTATTTCGACGTTTTTGTTTGATGAAAATCCATATAAAAATGTGCTTACACTAGGACTTGTTTTAGATAAAGATAATCAAAAGATGAGTAAAAGTAAAAAGAATTATGTTGATCCAAATATCATACTTGATCATGAGGGTGCTGATGCACTTCGTTGGTATCTCATCTCAGCCAATGCTCCTTGGGTGTCCACACGGTTTTATGAAGGAGCGGTTAAGGATACCTTTGGTAAATTCATTCTTACTCTTTGGAATTCCTATAATTTCTTTACAACTTACGCCTCTCTGGACAAGTTTGATCCAAAAAAAGATATCATACCTTTAAAGAGTAGACAGTTTTTAGATAAATGGGTGTTAAGTAGGTTTAATAAAACTATTACTGAGGTTAGGAAATACGTTAAAACTTTCGAGATCCACAAAGCTTCACGGGCAATAGAGAGTTTTGTTGTTGAAGATTTTAGTAACTGGTATCTACGTCGTTCAAGAAAACGTCTTTGGGTCGAAGAAAAAACGGATGATAAGCTCTCTGGATATTCTACGATGTATGATGTCTTTTTGGGACTTTCTAAGGTGCTTGCTCCATTCATACCATTTATCACTGAGACGATATACCTAAATCTAAGAACTGATGATATGTCTGAAAGTGTTCATTTGTGCGATTATTTAGAACCAAATGAAAAACAAGTTGATGAAAAACTTGAGGAAGGCATGGAAAGGATAAGGACACTTGTAGAAATCGGCCGAGCTCTCCGATCAAAGATAGGAATCAAGGTAAAATATCCATTGAACAGTGCAACCTTAGTATGTGGGAAAGATATCGAGGATTCAATAAAAGATCTGTTGGATTTATTAAACGAAGAAATCAACGTGAAACACATTTCTTTTGCTAGAGATACATCACAATTTATGACTAAAATGGCAAAGCCAAACTATTCCAGTTTGGGTCCGAAGTTCAAAGATAAAGCCAAAATAATTCTTGGAAAAATAGAAAGCTGGGACAAAATCGAGTTGTATGAAGAACTCATGAAAAATAAGGAAATTGTTATAGAGTTGGATACTGAAAAAATAAAACTCACAAAAGATGATTTTGAGACAATTGAGAAGGAAAAAGAGCATGTTGCTTTTGCTGAAGTTGAGGATATGACTCTTTTCTTAGATACCGTTCTCACGCCTGAACTTGAGGCAGAAGGCTTTGCACGGGAGATGGTAAGGAGAATCCAATCTATGAGAAAGGAATTGGATCTAGATGTAGAAGATAAGATTACTACAGAAGTCAAAGTAGATCCGGATAGGAAAAAAGCACTTCAACAGTGGGAAGAGTATATCAAAGGAGAAACACGTTCTAAGAAGATTACTTTTGTTGAAAAACCCACTGGAAGACTTGTAAAGAAATGGACGATAGATAAGCTCGTTGCAGAAATTGGAATAGATAAATAATGTTTAGCTATTGGATATCATGGATTTATACGAGTTGATGAAAAACAGGCGGAGTACCGGGGATTTTTTAATGTAATAAAAGTTAAATTTAAAGAAAGAATTCCACCCGGTCTATAGTGAACGAAGTGAGCGTTGACCGGTGGTCAAGGGAAAACAAACCGTAAAAACCTGTTTTTTTATAGGATATTGATGGTGCTTTTGCTACTGCTCAATGGATCAAAAAGAGCAGGAGCACCACCAT
>JAUWWG010000001.1 GCA_030616985.1 Thermoplasmatota archaeon | reverse complement strand
TGATGATTTTGCCTCCTAGACTGCCTGAGTGCTGAGGGTTGAGCCGACCGAAGGGAAGGCGAACATGCCACCCATTTGAGCGAACGAAGTGAGTAGAAATGAGTGGTACCCGAAGCGCAATTTGACACATAGAGAGTAAAAATGTATATATATTATGGGTTACATATTATATAATACTGTCAAAATAACAAATATTGACGGGGGAGAGCAGTTCGTATGAAAATTATAACATTGAATGACTTGTCAAAAGCAATATCAAACAGAATGGGTATTGATGCGAGGAGGGCCAGTAGAACCGCTGGATTTGTCCTGGATCTATTTGGGTACGATGACCGCATTATTGATAATTACTTGGATCCTGAAGATAGGCAGCTGTTTTACATCTTAGAGGAAGAAGGAATGATCGTAACTGGGCGGGAAGAAACAATATTATATGACGGTAGAGCGTGGCGTACGCATTACTGGCAGCTTAAGAAAAACACTATTTTAAACTATGCAATGGAAGAAAGCAAAAAAGTAGAAGATATTCACACTGAAAAACATTCTAAGGACACACCTAAGGAAAATATTTACAACACACTTTCTGAAGATGCATGGGAAAAAAGAAAAATTAAAATTTTTGCAACCGAAATTTGAACTTTTTATTCTGATATAAATGAGATAATCCAATCAGGTCTATCTGGAGTTTGCCCGCCTTGTAGCATGTCGGTCCATTGCTCATCGGTTAGTCGATTATCCATTGGATGTTTAAATTCATAGTAGCTAAGGACGGGACCTACGCCAACTATGATGTTGCCATTAGGAGCCGTGTACGCAACGAGGATTAGGTCGACATATCCAACTCCTTCTTCTAAGACTTGTCCTGTGTTTGTGTCGGTGTGTACATCTGCAATAATCGTTGTTTCTTTTCCCTTATCTTTGACTCCAGTTACTATACTGTCCAGGTTTTCACCAAAGTTTCTGATGAATTCATAGTCAGAATCTGTAAGTTCCTTGTTTTCAAGCTCTTTTTTTGATATGTTAATTAAACGTTCGAGAATTATTTCTAGGCTTTGTAATCTATTGGTTTCTGTGTCGTTTAGAACATTAAGGTCTGTTAGTCCGTCTCGTGTCATTTTGGTGAGTGCATGAATTCGTAAGTAGAATTCTGGTACTGGTTCGACATATCCAACAACAGGTTTTTCCGGAGGTTCTACTGACGTTGCTTTAATTGGTGTATAGCTCTGTTTTCCATAAAGGATTGTATCATGGCGCAGTTCACTCCAGGATGCAAGTACTGTCTGTAGTCCCTTATCCTGCCATGCGGCTGTATTCATAAATGTCGGATAGCTGCTGTTGTACTCTTTTAATAATGATTTTAGGGTGTATATCCAACTGAAATATAGATTGCGGTTCCATTCCGTAATGTTCAGGTTGGAGAAGTTTTCCTGCAACATGTTTAGTTGTTCATAGTAGTGTTCATATTCTGTGTCGCCTTCGTTTTCGAGGATTTCAAGGGCTCTGTCTGATCCTAGTACTGCCATGACATCAAGTCCTCTGGGAAAAACACGGGCAGGCCCTCCACCGGTGTACTCCATGGTGAATGGTTTTCCTGTTCCAGTAAATGGATCTACTGCAGGGAATACCAGTTGTTGGAACATGTATGAATCTGGTATGAATCGTTGTCCCATGAGCCGCATGCCTTTGGTTTTGTCAAGCGTTTCGTTGAGATCCTCAATGGTAAATGGCACTCCAGGTGGCTTAAGTATGACTATTTCTCCTGTTCCACCATATATCTTTGGGTTTCTGAGTTGTACTAGTTCCACTTTCAACTCGAGTAGTTTTGTATCATTGGCAAGTTCGGTTGCATTGAATTCCGATCCGAAAACATCCTTTATGCAGTCAAGATATTCATATGGCGTAAGATCATCTGCGGTTCCCACAAAGAAAGACGTAACCTTGTATATTCTTGTCCATATGTTTTCAAGGGATTCGTCATCTATCGTCACGCTTGGTAATGTAGTAGCTATCAAGCTTGCCTGAATTGTTTGAATCTTTGCATCATTATCAGATATCAGAAAATCACAGTATTGGCAATGGGGAGTTCCGCCTTTCATCAAAAAGGACATTCGTCCGTACCACATCATGGCTTTGAAATAGCGTTTGAGTTTCTCTGATTGCATGTAGTGTCCCCGTGGTTTGTATTGGGAGTAATCCTCCCTATAGAGAAATAGTGGACTATCATGAAAACCATCTTGAGATTCAATAAATGCAACTTCTCCTTCTACTTCATCGTTTACATAACTAGGGATGCTAAAATCGACTGTTTGTATATCCTCAGACCCATCATATTCTTCTGTTGGCGTTTGCAATAGAGACAGCCCAACAGCCAAATAGGCGATATTGCGCCGTGCCACCTCCTTTAGATCACTATCAATATAGTTCTGATAGCCTTCTACTGATTTATCAAAAAGTGCTTTGCTTAGATCTAGAATTTTGCCAAAGAATTCCCTTTCTTCTATTCCCTTCAGTATTTCATCAAATTGTATGTGGTATAAATGCAGCAATGTATCACTGGTTACAAAAATTGGTATGTCGGCTAGTTTCATTTCTTTATATGGCCGGATTATATCATTTTCAAAGCCGCGGTCTATGACAACGAAGCCATTTCCACTCAAAAGATTTTTTTGCTCCTCGTTAAGGTAAAATCGAGAATAGATGTCATTTACGTTTGTTATCGATGTTAAATCTAAAGGCAGGTCATATTGAGGTACACTGGTGTTTATAATTAGTTCTTCTGAACTGTAATATGATGCCATAGCGTATTTTGGGTTATCCGAAGCAGATGCACTTGCAGCGGGTATGGTGATCAATCCTATTCCGCTACTTCCACTTTGTTGTTCGATACATCCTGGCATAACTGTTGATGCAAGCAGACCGACTATTAGCAGCGAAATAATTTTTTTATCAATTTTCATTAAAACCAAACCTCTGTCCTTTGTTATAATTGGTTTTGTATAAATAGTTGTTTAAAACGTTTGGGAAAAGCCGAATACAAGTGGGATGAAGTTGCATGTCAAACATTTAGAATATGTGTTGGATGGTGTATACAATCTGAAACCTGCCTTCATAATAGGAGCGTAAGGAAATATTTTCATTTTGACATTTTGCCACACTAGATTTAAATAGAATAGGCAGTAGACAATAAAATGCTTTGTAATAAAATTGGAGCGGATATATGTGGAAATGATAACGGAACTGGAAGAAAAATGGGTCTGTCCAAATTGCGGTGAGAAAATGCATCTTTCGTCCGATAGTTTGCCCCCTACCTATGTGTGCCCAAAATGTGGGTGTTCTATCGAAGCTGAAAACCAAGATTTTAGCTCTGAGAGCGTATGCCCTAACTGTAATCAAGCCCTGGACGATGGAAATGAATGTCCGTATTGTGGCTACGATCTAGGAACAGATTTTGACTGATAACATTATCATTAAAAGTCTATTTTTTTTCTTATGTTTTTCTTGTTTGTTAGTATAGTTTTAATGGAAACCAGATGTAGTTTTGAAAAAGCATGTGTGATAAGTTCATTTATCAAAATATATACTTCTTGTCCATGTGAATTTGGATTGGAAATAAAAATGATTTTTAGACCTATTTTTTTTCATTTTAATTTTCTTTTCATTCTAGTCCATTTAGTTTTTTTTTAAGATGTTAGTATGTTATGAGCACTGTGTTTATGGTGTGTTAGTTGAATATACGATGTGGCTGAAGTAAAAGTTGTGGTTTACAATAATACAAGAGCTACAATCATAAAAATCGTCTAGAAACCATGCGTTGTTGCACATATCACATATAAAACATATATTATAAATATCACAAAAATATAAATAAAGAATATAAGTAAAATATCGATAAACTTATATAAAGTTTCCTTATAATGATGAGATAATAAATGGACGTTATTATAGACGTGAGATGGATGAAGATGGGGGAATATGGCTGTTCATATAGAAAATCTACTATTACGAAAAATATATAAATGGATGAATAATAGTAATTTGGCCTATTATGAGATGATTTAACTCATAAACAGCTAAAATAAAATATGTAGAATGGATAAAACTGATGAGATTGTAAGGGGGAAGTAAATTTTTCCCAAGAAGAATATAAGGAGAAAATAAAAATGAAAAAGAAAATGTTTGTAATATTTTTGACGCTGGTGTTTGTCGCTCTATTAGCAGTTGCTTGTGGAAATGTTAGTGCAAAGTCACTTTATGTGTGTTCCAACACCAATGATAATGCTGCGCCCATTCAGGCATATAATATTAATGTTGATGGGACATTTACTTATCAAGCTACATATAACACTGCCTTTGGTTGGGGTTCTGTTGGCCTGGCTATTGATTCGAACTCTGGTTATCTTTTTTTGACACAGGAAAGTAGTGGTACTCTTTCGCTTATTAATGGTACTACTATGGTTGGAGAAGGATCAGTAGTAGCACCTGGAGCAAGTAACCTTGCAGGTGTTGTTTATGACCATGAGAAGGAACTGCTCTATATAGTAGACAGAGGTACAGATAAACTTTATTCTTATGTTTGGGATCCAGTTGCTAAGACGCTAACATTGGAGGCAGGTTTTCCTATTAACCTTCCAGGTAGTGATATGTATGGTATTGCTTTAGATGAAGCCAAAGATATTCTTTATGTTTCTAATTATTATCAATTAAATGTTACATATTATGATACGGCAACGTGGAGTCTTCAGGGAGCGATTACTTTGAGTAATTATCCCATTGGTATTGCAGTTGATTACGTACGTGGTTTTCTCTATACTGGAGCTGGATTTGCAGGTAATAATGTATTATGTAAATATGATCTTAACAGTGCTACTGAGACAACACATACGATGACTAATGGTGCTATGGGTCTTGCTGTTGATCAGATAACAGGCTATGTATATTCTACTCATGGATATAATGGGGATCAGTTAATCGCTTGGGATACGAGTACTACTCCATTTACTCAGCTTGATATTACAGGTGATATTGGTGATCCTGCAGGTTTATGCATACCTATTTCGGATGTTTCATATAATCCTTTGAATCTTGATAAAGATGATGGAATAAGAGAAGGTGAGTGTGTAAGTCCTGGCGATGATATTAATTATAGTATCTGTTTTGATAATATGAACGAGTTCACGGTTAATAATGTAATGATTGAGGATACTCTTCCATCAGAATTGATATTTATTGATGCTTCACCTGGTGGGAGCTATGATAGTGTTAACCACAATGTTAGCTGGGATATTGGAACTATTTCTACTGAGGAAGGAGATTGTCTATGGTTGCTTGTCCAGGTTGATCCCTTAACTCCATCTGAAACAATAATTTCCAACTATGCAACTATTGAAAGCGATGAGACCCCACCAACTACAAAGGTAGAAGAAACAACAGTCTGTGAAGATAACGGTGAAGACTACCCACCAACGCAAACCATTGAACTTGGAACACCACTTATGGAAGATGTATACAATACAGGGTTGGAATGGCTTGATTTAATTGGGTCACAAACACCGGTATGGATTAACTCATCAGATGCGGAAACAGGAACTGACTTTATTAAATATAAATTATTCAAATCGGATGTATTTGGAAGCTGGGATGACCCAGCATGGGTTTTTGTCTATGATAACCAACAAACCGGAAACCCCTTTACCACAGATGCAGACCTCAATGATGGTAGAATATCCATCCAGTTCTACATTGAGGAAAGTTGCTTTCATCAAATCCATGCGCATTGTGTAGATACAATGGGAAACTGGAATTATTTACCACCATATGATTTTCTCGTTGATTTTGATGCGCCTTCAAACGATGATTTCACCTACATAGATTCTTATCTTTTACCTGGTGGAGCACGCTACATCAATAATCAAAGTATAAAAAGAATTTTTGCCAATGATACTGGATGTACTGGTGGTATAGCGGGTGTAGACCGTATTATTTGGAGAATTGAAAATAATAAAACACAAATCATTGCAGAAGGAATCATTTATGATAACAATGACACAGGATATGAAGATGCTAATGTGAGTGTTAGCGGAGACCTTGATGATACTGAGGGAAAAATGATTATTGACATTCAACTTAATGAAGAATGTATGCACTTCATCTATCATCAAGCAATTGATAAACTAGAAAATAAAGTCGTTGGTCGAAAACAACTTGTCTATGTTGATTTAACCCCACCAACTATTTTTAAAACCGTCGGCGATCCAAATTGCACTATTGTAACTGGAGAAGAATATTGTATTACACCAGACACACCAATTACATTCTACGCTGAAGATCGCGGATGTATGGGTGGTGTTGGTCTTGATACAGTTGAATACAATATCTGGTACAATGGAGACTGGACGGGATGGATGCTGCTTGAAGAACTCGAAGATGAACCTCTCTATCTCACCGAAGAATGCATGCATTACCTGCTTATTCGTGCAACAGATATTTTGGGTAACGAGTTCGAGGATAATGAGACATTCTATGTTGATATCACTGCTCCAATAATAGAAAAGACTGTTGGAGATCCAAACTGTACTCTTAACTGTAAATCTTTGAAATTGCCTTCAAGCTCAGTGACTATGGTTGTTCAACATTGGGGAGCTAACAGTTATTTTGATGTCACTCTCAGCAATGTTCCATTTGGATATGATATTGCCAATGGCGACTATCTTGGTTGGTGTGTAGATCAAAATCAGCTCATCAGTAATGGAGTTGATTATTCAGTTGATCTATGGTGTTCTTATGATCCATTAATGCCTTGGCCAGATTCTGACTGGGATATGGTAAACTATATCATAAATCATAAACATCCAGATGCAACCAAGACAGATATCCAAGAAGCAATTTGGTATTTCGTAGATGGGGGCAATGATCCATCAAACGATGCTGGAAAATCGATGGTTGAAAATGCAACGAACTTTGGGGAAGGCTTCATGCCATCGATAGGTGAATGGTGTGCCATTCTTTGTGATGCAGGCGAGGACGCTCAGAAAACATTTATTGAAGTCCTTGTTCCAGATCGATACTGTGTAACAACAGATACTAACATTACACTTGATGCTGTTGATCTAGGATGTTGCCCAAGCGGAGATTTTACAATTGAATATAGAATTTGGTACTTGGGAACATGGACAAGTTGGATGAATTATACTGGCAACATTACCCTAAGTGGAGAATGTGTACATTATCTTGAAGCAAGGGCCTATGATTGCCTCGGCAACCTTGGAGAAATAGATAATGAAACATTCTTCGTTGATGATACACCACCTGAGATCATCAAGACTGTTGGTGATCTGAATTGCACTGGATGCGGTGAAATGGGTGATGATGATTACTGTGTTACAACTGATACATTGATTACACTTGAAGCGGTAGAGCAAGGTTGCTGTCCGAGTGAGGGTGTAACTATTGAATACAAGATTGGAGATGGTAGCTGGATTGAGTATATTGAGCCATTCAATTTCACCGAGGAATGCGAGCACCAATTATATGTTAGAGCATATGACTGTCTTGGTAACGGTATGGATGAAATGTACTGGGATAATGAAACATTCTACGTTGATGAAACACCACCTGAGATCATCAAAACCGTTGGTGATCCCAACTGTACAGACTGCGGCGAGATGGGTGAAGACGATTACTGTGTAACAACTGAAACACTTATCACACTCGATGCACTGGAAATGGGTTGCTGTCCATGTACAAATGTAACTATTGAATACATGATTGGATTTTACGATTATGAAGTTTGGGTTTGGACTGACTGGATCGAATACAAAGAGCCATTCAATTTCACAGAAGAATGCGTTCATGAATTAGTTGTTAGAGCTTACGACTGTCTTGGAAACGGATTGGATGATGCATTCTGGGATCATGAGACATTCTATGTAGATGATACACCACCGCCAAAACCTGAAAAGATAGTTGGCGATCCAAAAGTAAAACTTGAAAATGATTCGTCAGGTCATGATCAATGGATGATATTCCCTGATACCGAGATTTGTTTCACTGAGATAGGTGACGAAGGATGTTGTCCGTGTGAAGGAGTAACCATTGAATATAGAATCTGGTATCTTGGAAGTTGGACTGAATGGACTGACTATACAGAATGTATCACTTTGACAAGAGGGTGTGTACATTATCTAGAAGCAAGAGCATATGATTGCCTTGGTAACCGTGGAGAAATAGATAATGAGACATTCTGGGTGTGTTCACCTGGTGATACTGGACCTACTATAATGATTAACGATCCGATGTTTGGATCCACTCATTGCGAAAGAACGTTAAAAGTAAATATTACTGCGTTTGATCATGAATCATCTTGGGATGAACTAACAGTTAAACTATGGATACCTGGTGGTAGACGTGATGCACCAACACTCTGGTATGATCCAGAATACAATACAACTGATGGTTATTGGTATGCAGATATTGATATCTTTAAATATCAAAATGGAGCTGAAATAACACTGCAAGCTTTAGCAGTGGATGGAGATATGAACTCTGAATTTGCAATACCCGTGACATTTGAGATTTGCAGTAGTACTGTATGGGATCAATGGATGCAAAACGGATGGAACAAATTAACAATTCCATTTGGTGGAATTAGCTGTAATAACTCTGTAGAAAGTGTACTAGCCTCTATAGATGGTATGTACTCTAAGATATACTATTATGATGTGGTAGAAGACGCGTGGCATTCGTGGATTAAGGAACTAGTGGAAATGGGTTTCGTTGATCTAGAAGATATGTACTGTGGTAAGGACTACTGGGTGAAAATGAACGACACCGAAGCAAGATTTTACACTGATACTAGTGGACCTGAAGTTGAAATACTTGATCCGATGGATGGCGATGTTAGATGTGAAGGACCAGGTAACATGAATTTCTATGCATACGACTATGAAACAGGAGTAGATGAAGTACATGTACTAATACACGATATTACTGCGGATGCATATTGGAATGGTAGTGCTTGGATTCCAGAAGAAACATGGCTCCTATGTGCTCACGACTATGATGAATACTGGGAATATGATTCAGAAGGCATATGGACATTAGATCATACCTACAACATTACAGCTAAGGCAACAGATATGGCAGGATGCACTGCAACAGATGATGCATCCATTTCCATTCAATGTCTTGAATGTACAGCAGGTGGTGGAGCAACAGTGAGCCCTGAATCTTTCGAAGCAACCATGATTCCAGGAGAATCCGTCTGGGATAACAAGACAATTATCACTGATGAGATTCCAATAGGTAAGCTTGATGTCATGTTCCTATTTGATCTAACCGGAAGTATGGGTGGTGTGATAAGCAGCGCAAAGACAAGCGCCATAGATATCATGACCGATATACGTTCTAATATTAGTAACTCTTACTTCGGTGTAGGATCTTTCATGGATTATCCCGCATATTACAATTACTGTGGATATTCAAGCGACTATGGTTATCCCTCATATGGCGATTATGCATGGAGTCTAGATCAAGATATAACAACTGACGCAAGTGCAGTTAGCACAGCCATAAACGCTCTCGTTTTAGGTGGCGGAGCTGATGGACCTGAGTCATATGCAAGGGCTCTTTATGAATCCCAATTCGTTGGTTGGAGATTCGGAGCGAGAAAAATCGTAGTAATATTCGAGGACAATATTCCTCATGACTGTGACTTTAGTACATTTGGATGTTCGGGCAATACTGGTGTAGACCCAGGACGAGATGCTATTGCAGGAACGAGTGATGATTTACCGTGGGCTGATGTTATAGCTGATTTAAAGGCCGCTGATATTTCAGTGGTAGTTATTGATTCAGGTGGATATGATGATTGTCCTTGGTTGTATGCAACTAGTGAAACCGGTGGTTTATTTGAAGAACTTGCCAGTTCAGGTGACCTTGGAGATGCAATCGTTGAACTTATTGAAGATATTACCGCAACAGTCAGTGAGTTAACCCTTGAAGTAAGTGAGGGTTATGAAGACTGGTTCGAATGGGAGCCCGAAGCACACTATGACGTCGGCGGAGGAGAAACATTAGAATTCAACGTGAGCATAACGGTTCCTGAGGAAACACCAGATGGTACGTACTTCATATGCTTAAAGGTTATAGGTGACGGTGCGATACTAGCTGTACAAGAAATACAAATTACTGTAGATACCAAACGATAAAACTATGATTTAGAAAAAATGGACAGGTATATAAACTATGAAAACAACTTACCAATACAAAAAAATGGGGAAGAGATTTATGAATAAAAGAAAAATATTATCGATAGTAATAATGAGTATAATGCTTGCATCAGTCTCAGTAGCAATTGTTCCAACAATAAAAGCAGAAGAGTTTCATACGGTTGCTGGGGAGTTGTACATTGACGACGAACTCAAAGATGGAGTAACTGTTACGTTATCATTTTCAAGTAATGATCATGAGGATACTACAAAGAATGGAGGCAAGTATTCTATTTCCTTTGTAGGACATGAAGGTGAAACAGGCACATTTGGAGTTTCCATTTCAGGTGTAATAACAGATAATCCGACATATAATGTTCCCGTGGAAGAAAGTGTGGACATGATAGATTTACATGTTGATACAACTAGTGGAGACGGCGATGGAGACGGAGACGGCGATGGAGATGGTGACAGCGATGGAGACGGCGATGGAGACGGAGACGGCGATGGTGATGGATACATTGGTGGTGGAAACGCACCACCAATAGCAGACGCATCTGAAAGTCAAACATCTGGATTTGTGGATGAGTCAATCTACTTTGACGGTTCTCTTAGTACTGATAGTGATGGCACAATTGACTTGTATGAATGGGATTGGGACAACGATGGAATCTATGATTATAACTCAACTTCTAGCACTGCTACACATACTTTTGATGCAGAGGGCACTTATTCAGTGACATTGAGAGTTACTGATAACGTAGGTGCTACGGATACAGATACCATTGATGTTATAATTTCAAAAGCAAATCTCCCACCCACAGAACCGACAATAGATGGAACATCTGAGGGAACAAAAGACACCGAGTATACCTATATCTTCCAGTCAACTGACCCAGACAATGATACCATTCAATATATAATTAATTGGGGTGATGGTGAAGTTACAGAAACTGAGTTTCTACCAAACGGCACAGCATCAACGCAGATCCATAGCTGGATGTCTGCTGGTAAATACACTCTCACAGTTAGAGCTTCTGACAATGAGACCGTATCTTCCACCAATCAAATCACAGTGTTAATAGATGTGCATCTTGTGGATGACATTGGCTACCTCATTGACGACGATGCGGATGGAACCTATGATTCTTTCCATAATGATACATCAGCCCAAGAAACCGACGTTGAAAAACAAGATGATGGAACATATCTCCTCGATGATGATGGAGACGACTCATGGGATTGGATTTATGATATTGAAACAGACACACTTACCGAGTACAGTGAACCAACGCCAGAGCCAGATAACACCGCACTTATTGTTTTAGCAATAATCGTAATACTTTTCCTAATCATATTAGGCTATCTGGTAAAACGAAGCAATGATAAAAAGAAAGCACAAAAGAAGGCAGCTGAGAAAAAATCACAGCCAAAAAAGAAAACTACCAGTAAAAAATCTAAAAAATAAAACCTCTTTTTTTTCTTTTTTTTATTTCTTATTTTCCTAATTACTACCCGTCTTTCTAAGATATTGCTTTGCTGGATTAACTCCGACCTGAGAAACAATTATAAAACAAGGTTAAATAACAATAATGAAGGATAGAGATATTTGGAGGTTAAAAGATTTTTAGAAGTATGTTCAAAAAATTTTGTCCGATACATATTTGCCGTAAACTGACAATTCTTGCTGTAATGGGTTCTCTTATATTTTCATCAGTTTTCCTTCCAGGGTGCATAGAAGAGGGCTATTCTAGTATTGAAATTGTTGATTTATCTTATGAAAAGATAAACAATTCCTTAAATCCGGCTGAAAAATGGTTAACATCTAATCTCAGGGAAAAAGGATGTTTTAATTACATCTACGAACCATCAACTGGGGAATATCCCGATAAAAATAACATGATACGTCAGCTTATGGCCTCTCGACTGTTGGCCGAGTTATGTCAAACAAATTCTTCTTTGGAAACTTTACATCAGAAAAATTTGGATTTTATCTTTGAGTATTGGTATGAAGAGGATAACGAAACGGGTTATATTTTCTACGATAATAAATCGAAATTAGGGGCTATTGCCATGGCACTAAGAACACTGATATATAGTCCATTCTTTGATGATTATCAAGAAGAGGCTACAAAACTTGCGAATTCTATTTTTTCATTGCAGAATACCGACGGTTCCTTTGAACCCTGGTATATAGCCCCCGATTACGAATATGATACGGATTATTTGCTGACATTTTACTCAGGAGAAGCAATACTTAGTTTGGTTGAAATGTATATCAAAACAAACGATAGTATTTATCTTGCGGCTGCCGTAAAATCACAGGATTTCTATATTGACAGATATGTTGTTCATTTGGAAGATAATTACTATCCAGCATATGTTCCATGGCATACTCAATCATTGAACAAACTTTACAAGATAACTGGTGAAAAAAAATATGTTGATGCCATTATTGTTTTAAATGATAAATTGCTGGAAATTCAGGATACGAACGACTGTTCTACTTTAGGTCGATTTTATGATCCTATGCATCCTGAGTATGGAACCCCTCATTCATCCTCGGACGGCGTATATACAGAGGGACTGACCTATGCATATGAGGTTGCTAGACTAATAAATGATACTGAGCATCAAAATAAATACAAAGTTGGGATAATACTTGGCGTTCATAATCTGATTGCTCTACAGTATGACAGTTCAGATGATAAGATTGATGGGGCAATAAGATATAACATTGATGACTATCGTATAAGAATTGATACTACTCAGCACACTATTGATGCTTTTAGAAAGATACTTGATGTTTTTGATGATGGGAATGGCAATAACTGGAATTATGTCTACGATCTTGAGACAGAAACACTCGTTGAGTATAGTCAGGATGATCAAGCGGACAAAGAAGAGGCAAATAATGCAGTATGGTATGCGTTAATTGTAGGTACGATTGTATCGATAGTCTTATTGTTCACAATTTATCTAATAGTAAGGAAAAAGCAAAGGTAAAGAGCAAGAAATCTCAGGTAAAAATACTAAACTTTGACATCCTTTTTTTCTATTATATTTTCAGTAATTTGTAAATGTGGGTCTAAATTTGAGATTGAGGCAGAAATGCAAATGGGGAGTCATAGTGTAAGACGTATATCTCTTTAGTAAAATCATTTGAAATGTTTTTTAGAAAGAACTGTCAAGGATGTCTGGTAACAATTGTACAACAAATCCTTAATAAGCAAACTTACAAAAAGGGAGGTGAGGACTGATGAAAATGGTAAAACAAAACAGACTGAAAAGTAGAAACAATAAAGTTAAGAAATTTACTGCTGGTTTTTTTGTAATGATAATGGTGTTGGCTTCAGTGTCAGCAATATCACTCTTTGCGACACCTGCAAAAGCTGGTACCTTTATGGATAGTACTGTTGGGACATTTGAAAATAATCATTCTATTTCCAAAACAGTTTTTGCTCAAGGTGAGACAATCTATGGGTATGGAAATATAGGTAGAAGTGGTCGCATGAGATTAAGAATTAGGGACCTGAATAATATGGTTGTACATATATCTGACGAGGTAGATGGAAATGAGGTTTCTACTAATTGGACATTACCCCTTGATGCTCAGGTCGGTGAATGGGATATTCAGATACAATATCATTGGATAATTTGGTGGACTATAAGAACGGCTCATTTCTACGTTGGATTTGAGGCTAATCCCGTATTGCCTACTTCTTGTGATGTAGACATGGTTTTGATGATAGATAGTTCAGATAGTTTAAACTCAAGTGATCTCCAAGATATTAAAAAAGCAGCTTTTGAAAGTTTTGTTGATCCTCTTCTCTCTTCGACTCAAGTCAACATTGGTATTATTGATTTCGATTCGCATGTGGTGAGTTCACTCACACCAACCAATGATTCTTTAGACCTAAACAATGCAATTGACAGCATCGGACATATCTTGGATATAGAATACACAAATTGGGATGTAGCAATTTCCAAAGCCAATTCAATGCTTGGGGATGGTGATCTAATCGTTATTATCACGGATGGTAGCCCTACGCTGCCACGAGGCAAGGCTATAAGTGCTGCCATTGCAGCAGCAAATGCTGCAAAAAACAATGGAATAAGAATCATATCAATTGGTATTGAAGGTCATGGTATTTTGCGTGGTGAGTTGAATATAGATAATTTAAAAGCAATTTCCGGATCCAATGTTTCCACAGTTCCTCCAGACGTAATTTCAGTCAATACGGATGTTATTACTTGCGATATATCTGATCTTGACGACGTACTTTTCAATTTGACAGCTCTCCTTTTTAGTAGAAGTATAGTGGTTCAAAAGTTCATCGACGGTGAGCCTGCAAAAGATTGGGAATTCACTGCAGAGGTAACTGGTGGGAGGGTTGAGTCGCCTTCTGGATTTACAGATGGTACTGGAAGCATTGTATTTAATGTAGTCATTAGTCCTGGTGAGACAATAGCGTATGTTAATATTACAGAAACTATGCAGAATGGCTATTCGTTTGTGGGTGCGGTTGCCTTGGTTTGTTCGGAACAAATCATGGCAAATGGTGGTATAGCTTCATTACGTAACGTTCCTGTTATCAAAAACGGGTGCCTCATAACCTGTATATTCAATAACACAGTTAATTATCCGCCAATTTTTAAAAATCAAACTACTGTAAATAGTTCGTTGGATCAAGAACCTTCGTTTGTCTGGAGTATTTATATTGAAGATCCAGATGGTGACAATTTTAACTGGACTATGGAGTGTAGTAATGGGCAATCAAATAGTATAAATTGTGACAGTAATGGGACGAAAGAATTGTCACTAACTGATTTAGATTATGATACTGAGTATGTAGTTTGGGTCAATGCTACAGACAATTATACTGCTACAAGAAAATGTTTTACCTTTAAAACAAGAGAAAAGGTTATACTCGGTACTCCTGATAATTTCACTGCAAGTGCAGATGGCCGTTTCCAGATGAATCTAACTTGGGCAGATGATGGAAGCAATTGCACATATATTGAGTGGAACGCTACAGAAAACTGGTCAAGAGGTGCCGGTACTGAAATTTATAACGATACGGAGGCCAGTTACCAACATACGGGATTAGACAGTGGAATTCAATATTTCTACCAGGCATGGTCATACAATGAGACTGATAACACATACAGTTCATTGTATGCTAAAGCAAATGATACAACCGCAAATAATCAAGTACCTTCACAATCAAACGAGGATCCTTTACACAGTGGGACAGACGTTGATAGTGAGCAGTCATCGATAAGTGTGAATATTGCTGATTCAGAAGGAGATTTAATGAATTGGACAATTGAAGCAAGTACTGGTGACAGTAATAGTAGTTCTAGTCCTATGGGAAACGGTACAATTAGTTGTGATCTTATAACTCTATTATCATATGATGCAAATATAATTTGGTATGTAAACATAACAGATGGATTTGATTGGACCAACAAGTCTTATTCTTTTACAGTTGAATCAAAACCATCAGGTGGCGATAATGGGGATGGAGGAGAGACTCCGCCATCAGAACCGACTGCTGATGGAAGTGGGCCATATGGAGTATATGTTGGAGTAGAATTAACATTTGACGGGTCAGGAAGTACAGGTTCTATAACTTCCTATAGTTGGGAGTTTGGTGATGGAAATACTGGATCTGGAATTTCTCCGACATATGTATATATGACGGCTGGAGAATATACTGTATGCCTGACAGTAACTGGACCTGGTGGGAACAATACGGATGTTACGCATGTTTCTGTGGTGGAAAAGCCAAACGTTCCACCTATCACTCCTGAAGTAGATGGTCCACAAAATGGTATAAAGAATACTGAATACAGCTATGTTGCAGTTTCTACTGATGAAGATAATGATGAGATACAATATATTTTTAACTGGGATGATGGCGAAACGACAACAACCGATTTCCTGCCAATCGAAACGATAACAACACAAACACATAAGTGGAATGCTGCTGGAAAATACACAATTACCGTAAAAGCATTTGATGGTCAAACAGAATCTGGAGTCATGGAATACGCCATCTTAATAGATGTACACATTGTTGGCGATATTGGATACATCAAAGACGTTGATTCTGATGGAGTCTATGATATGTTCTATAACAGTACAACTGGTGGAGAAATTAATATTGAACAACAAAACGATGGAACATATCTTATAGATGAAAATGGTGATGGCGAATGGGACCATATCTACGATATTAAAACTGGAAAAATTGCAAGCCATGATTCTACTTCTATTGCCCAAACGGACAATACGGCGATTATTGCTTTAGCGTTGCTTGTAATTATACTTCTGTTGGTCTCATTTTTGTTCATTAAATGGAACCAAGACAAAAAGAATGCACAGATAAAGGCAACTTCAAAAAAATCACAACTAAGGGGAAAAATAGTAACAAAAGTAAAAAATCTAAAGGATAAACTCCCATCCTTTTTATTCTAAATATTATTTAGTTTCTTCTTTAGATTCTATCTCTTTTTCTAATTTTTCAACTTTTTCTTTTGACTTAGGTGGCGTTATTTCTCTTTTTTTAACAACGTATTTCTTCCAAACGGTGGAAATAACTGCGGTCGTTACGAGGCTGAAAACAAGCAACAAAATAGGTGTAACAACATTTTCTAAAAGTTTATAATTAGTCAGAAATATCACGCCAAATGAGGATAGCATAATTCCTGTGACAAGTTTCATGACTTGGCCGTGCCATTCCGTAAGTTTTCTTTTTCCCAATGTAAACACAAAAATTAAAACAATAATTATGAGCGGAATAACATAGACGACGTTGTAAAAAAATATGTAGGTATAATATTCAATTGCAGACATATCATATAGTGCTAGTTTTTGGGTAAACACAAGTGGAAGTCCAAGAGTACACAACAACTCATAAAAATTAACAGTTCCTGCTAATACTATCGTTCCAATAATTGCAGCTGAAACCCTGGGGTTTCTGACAAGATTTCTCATCTGTTTATATATTCCTGGTTTTTTATCATCAGGAATGCTTAGAGAAGCTCCCTTTTTGAAAAAGAAGAAATCCTTAATGTTGATAACTCCAAGGGTGAGTGCAAGACTACCTGCAATGATTGTGATTATTCCAACATGCTCTCTATTAAGTAAAAAAGTTTCAAATAATATGAACATGAATATGGCATAGAGAAGTCCAGAGAAAAAGATAAACACACCGCCGATAAGGAGCATCCTCCTGCGAGAGCGAGCATACAATAGAAGATTTAACAGAAAAATCAGAATAAAAAATGCGCATGGATTAAAACTATCTAGACTGCCAAGAATAATCGTAAGGATTGGAAGTGAAAGACTAGATATATTAATCTTGCCAAAAGGGGTATCTATTATGTTCTCATCGGAAGTCTCATTGGGTTTCTCTCCCTTAAGATATGTTGCGATGACGTTTCCGACATATTCAACGGTTATGTCCATCTCACCAATGATTGTCTCATTAGTTCCACTTTTTATAACTACAAATGGATAAGAGTAGTAATCGTATACGTTTCTCCATTCATCAAGGTAGTCTTCATTTGCTGCTATGTTTTTCTTGGTTATGATGAGTATATCGTCATATGTCTCATTTTTTTCAAAACCATCTTCAATTATCACTAGTTTCTCTTCGCATGATGCACAATTACTGGTATAAAAAAAATCTAAAACAATTTTTTCTTCTGCTAAAACAGGTTGTATTAAAGATTGTAACAATAGGAGTAGGAATGCAATGATTATTAATTTTTGTATATTTTTTCTCATGAATTTCCTCCTCAAATATCTATCCTGGATAAAAAGGTATTCATCCTGCTATGTATGATTTCTTATTGTTTTAGATCAAGTAATCAGTTCCATATTATTTTTTGGTTTTTACGATAGTCTTATTTATTTTTAACAATTGTTAATTATATCATTATTTATAATCCTTTCTCAAGAGTTTTTAATTATTGCACCCATATTTTTTCGATAATTTTTGGGAAGATATGCTGTGGATTTGTGATATGACACAAGATTTTGCTTGTTGAGACTACCGTTTGAATAGAGATTTTTAAATAATGGTAATAGATTACAGGCGTTAGTAAGTAGCTTAGAGGTATATAAGAAATGAAAAATGTAAAGAAAGAACGAAGTGTTCTTACAAGTGTTATAGAGACTGAGTTTGATATACTCAAGAGGCATATACATGTACTCAAGACATTACAAGATAACCAGCCTATGGGCATAATAAAATTATCTGAACTTACTGATTATCCTCAGCATATGGTGAGATACTCACTAAGAATATTGGAGCAGGATGGACTTATTGAGCCATCTCCTAGGGGAGCAATAACTACAGATGCAGTGTCAGAATTAATGGCATCACTTAAAAAAACATTAAGTGATATTACTGTTGTTACCGAGGAAATTATAAAAACCATTGAGTGAAAGTACTATAACGCATTTTACTGCTTGCCGCGGTAACTCAGTTGGGAGAGTGCACGGCTGAAGACCGTGATGCCGGGGGTTCAAGTCCCTCCCGCGGCACTAGATATTATTATTCAGTTTCATAAATAGAATGTGATGCCAAAATAACCTAAAAACCGTCTTTTATATCACAATTTCGATAAACGGTAGTGATTGCGGTAAAGATAAGAACGGATAAGAGAAAAGTTATAGTTAAATCTCCCAGGATTCTTTTAAAATAGATTCAATATCCGAATTTAACTTAGTATAAGCATTAATTAAATTGTTGTATTCGTTTAATAAAGAGTTTGCATGGTTTAAATATTCATTACCTGAGGTATAATCACTAATGTTATAGTAATAACATGCCAATGAAAAATTATAACATCTATTGTAACTGATTAGTAAAATATCATCTGATATTCTTATATATTCAAGATATTTATCTATTATATCTAATTCATTTTGATTTGTAGAATGTTTTTCCGCTTCTAAAAATAGTGTTTTTGAATTAAAATATGGGTCTCGTGCATAAGTGTAATAAAGAGCAGCATAGCCGTAATATTTTTCCGCTAAATTAAAATTGCTTATATTGTACTGTTTGACGGCTTCGCTATAGAATGTTCCTGCAAGACCTTCATTTAAAAATGCAAAATCAAGTTGTTTTCCAGCATCTAAAACGAATCTTTCAAATTCTAAGTGATTGTCTATTTGTAAGTTTAAATCTGATATTTGATTTTCGTAATCTGTTTTTATATTGTTGATTTCAGTTTGGTATGTTTGTTGGTAGAATAGGTATGTTACAGCAGAAGAAATAATTATGACAATGCTTACAATTATTATTACAGCAACTCCAATATTTCTTTTTATCCCCTTTTCCGTCTTTTCCTTTTTCATTATTTTTCCCCTCCTTATTCTTTATAGATCTCTATGCATCTCTTAACCCATTTGATAAAGACTGATCTTCTTTCTCTGCACTTCTCTCTGCTTTTGCAAATACTTCCGCTGGTAGTGTTATATCGCTCTGTTTATATACCATTTCAATGGCTTTATTGATAACACACTTTCTATCACAAATGCATGTTTGTACTTATAATTTATGATGGTGCGCAAGAGTGAACGGGTTTTTGAGACATTTTCACATTACTATGTGCAATAAGTTTATTTACTAGATATATATACTGCCATCTACAGGGTCTAGTGAAAAACAAATGATTTTTGCAACAATTCTTTTTCATATTGTTTTTCCTCCCAAGCTAGACCCTTCGTTTTTCAAATTGAAATTGCTCTACTAATATGTTAAAAGGATGTTTTTTGGATTGATTTCATGTTATACTTTTAACAATAGATATGGTTCAAAGAATGTGTTTTTCCATTTTGGCATTTTGCCACGATAGTATTATATACTTATATTGACACATGCTATCATATCTCAATATGGAGTAGGTGGTAAGATTGAAGGATGGAAGAAAGACAATGTTAGATACTGAGGCGGTAAAATTCAGGAACAATGAACGGGATGTGCCTGATGGTGATTTTGATTTTATGCAGTGGAAGACAGATCTGAACAAAGAATTATTTTCCTTTTGGAATGGGTTGTTAGAAAAATAAATTTTTTTAAGGAGATTTAGAGCACCTCGCATAAAGCAAGATATAATTTTAAAGCAGGAGTGGAAAAAATGGCGTTTGAAAATTTTTCAGATTTAACCTCAACCTTTTCACTTAAGAGCATTTTAAGTGGTGATCCATCAGTTTTTTTACCCATATTCTATCTGATAATATCAATTGCAATTTATTCGATTGTGATATGGCATTTTTATCGTTTTATTGCTCGGAGAGATTGTCTTACAATTCATTCTGTATCTCATCCAAAAGTAGTTGGATTCCTGAAATATTTTTTTGTATTTCCTTTTATTGCGTTTCTTTTCTTCTTGGGATTTTCCTTGATGATGCTTTTCTTGACTCGGGACTATGAAATACTGGCTGTTCTTTCGACATCATTTGCAGTAATCGTTGCCATTAGAATCACGGCGTATTATAGTAGAAATCTTTCAAAAGATGTGGCAAAAATGCTCCCATTTGCATTGTTGGGTTTATTCTTAGTTACTCCAACATATTTCAGTTTTGAAGAAATAATCAACAAGATATATTTACTACCCGAATTCTTTAACTTATGTATTCAGTTTATTATTCTTATCACACTGGTCGAATGGATATTAAGGATAATACTTGCAGTAAAGAATGCGATTTCTACTGCTAGGATCCAGCATCTGCATGATAAAGATCGCAAAATCAGCACCATCTCAAGTAAACAAAGGATCGTTGACATGTAGAGATAAAGATGATTTACTTGCGAATCTCTGAGAATCTTTGTGTGCAAATTTAATGACATTAGCTTGTAAGAACTGTAATGATTCTTGACAATAGTTGTATAACAATCTGTTTATAACTAGAACGTTAAATCATATATCGCTGACTATGATGTTTATTGGAGAAATTACTATTATTACAGTTATATTATGGTGTGTAATGCCAATCTATGTATATTTTGATGCCAGTAAGCGTGGAGAATCACATCCAGGCATATGGACAATTGTTTCATGGTTCATCCCGTTTGCATGGATTTACTGGTTGCTAGTGAGACCACCAATAAAAGAAAAATAACTATCTGTTCTGCCCTTCTCATCATTGGTTAAACATTTTTTCATTTTGACATTTTGTCACAGATATTTTATATAGTATTTGTAACAGAGTATAACATATGAAGATGGAAAAGAAATTTTTACTGGGTAAAAAGGGAAACGATCCTGAATGGATACAGGATATATCATGCTACTTTTTTACTTACAGAAAAAATGAAAAATCAGATGAATACAAGAAGGAGCTACATGATCTATTTTTGGAATATACGGAAGAGGGAATGAGACCAAAAGAAGCGATGGAAAAAGCAAAAAGAATCCTTGACTGTTTTGAAATTGAATAGGAGAATAACTAATAGATTGAAGAGATATAGTAGGAGGTGAAAAGAATTATGAAGAAAATCATGATTGTGGATGACGAACCTGATATACTCTTTTCTATCAAATACGGATTAGAAAATTTCTCAGAAAAGTATAAAGTCATAGGTGCTGAAAGTGGACATAAATGTTTTGAGCTATTAAAAAACGGTCAGATACCTGATCTGATTCTACTAGATATTATGATGCCCGAAATGGATGGGTGGAACGTATTTGCAAAATTAAAAGAAAAACCAAAATGGAGGGAGATTCCTGTAGTATTTCTAACGGTACAAACAGATCCATATAGCAAGGGATTTGGAAAGATGGCATCTACTGATTACATTGAAAAACCTTTTGATATAAAGAATTTAGGGACGAGAATTGATAAAATTTTGAAAAAACAATAGTTATAGGCTGATCGGGTAGTTTAAAATATTTATATTTCATTTCTGTTTTAACTTTATAGGACAGAGAGATGATAATATGCTTGTACAAGAAATTATGACTAAAGAAGTAGTCACCATAGATTCCAATGACACAATTTTTGATGCTTTTATCAAATATCGAGATGAAAAGGTTGGTTGTCTGATTGTAACCGATAAAGAACGATGTGTAGGCATAGTAACAGAGCGTGACCTTATTGAAAAAGCCGTATGTCTTTGCAAAGACCCGAAAAAAACAAAAATAAAAGAGATTATGTCTTCTGATATTAAAACAATTCATCCGCTAAAAAAACTAGAACAGGCATTAGAAATAATGAAGAAATATAAAATAAAAAAACTTCCTGTTGTATCTGATGATGCAGTAGTCGGAATTGTTACTAGTACAGACATAGTATATGCACGACCAGAGCTTACGGAGAGATTCATGGAGTCATGGATAAAGATAAGATGGGGAGACTAGATAGTTAGATTATAGGTACTCTTCTCGGCACACCTTTTTTCCCAGGAGAGAATAAGAAGGGATAATGACTTAAAACGCCTGATATGCACATAGGATCCCATCTTATTGAATTTAAACCCTCTAAACTTATAAATATCTGTTGAATAGCTTACTATATTCGTACCGCTTTGTTTCCATTCTTTTACCCTATTGAATGAATGCAATAGCGGTACATCATTTTACCCAAAAATGGAGAAAGGCCGATTTTTTAAATTGTTTTCCTTCGATGCAACAACTCTTCCCCCTTATCAGTCACATGCAAAAACTTCGAACGACCACTTTTCCGAGAGATAATAAGCCTCTTCTCCAACAAATTCTCAATTCGTTTCTGAGCAGTCACTTTAGCAATCCCAAAATGATTGCAGATATTCCTTTGAGAGACAAGACTATTCTTCTCATTCTCCTTAAAAATAAAACCTAATAAATTATACATTACATCCTCAAGAGACACATCCTGTATCTGCTGAGAAGGCAACATACTGAACTCCTCCTGCAAAAAACAAACCTGTTCACTAGAAAACAACGTCTTATTCACCCGTAATAAAAACAAACCCTGCTTCATTCTCATAAGATCATTCACTCGGTACAAAAAATCTAAAACCCTGTCAAACCCAAACCGACTGATAAGATAATCCACTCGATTCAAACACATAGCAGCATTTTTTGTCTCTTTTACAAACACTTCAATAGTATCAAACAATTCATCAAGACTTGAAACAACCTCCTCACCAGAACCATACGAAGAAAACATCAACATCGTTGATTGCAGATCTTTAAAATAATCAGGAGCAACGTCAGATAGATTTCGAGTGATACATAATCCATTCCAACCACTATGCAACAACCCTTTAAAAACATCAAACAATGGATCAGCAGAAACCTCACTCACAAGATAACCTCTACCAGGAATAAGTCGTCCGTGAATCTCATCCTTAAATGTAATATCCTTACAGATAAATACCACATCAGAAATCACATTATTAGATTTCACCATTGAAGGAGATATAGACCATAAACGCTTACCGCCAACATTACTCTTTACAACAAGTTGATTTAGAAAAACATCTTTACCAGCAAAAACATGGTTAAGATACTCATGAAACTCCGATATATTCTCAAACAGATTTAAACTACGTAGTTTCTTACCAACAATCTTTGTTTTAGAAATACCAGTGTTTCGCTCCGCAGCATCATTCCACAAACTCACCTTATAATCCTCGTTAACAGTAAAAATAATCTCACCGGCACTATTTACAAGATTATCAAGAAAACGTTTCTGTTTCGAAATTCTCTCTCTACCTTTCTGTCGTTCCGTAATATCACGAGAATTAATAATCAAACCATTGATAAGTGGATTATGAATTTGGTTATTACCAACAGATTCAAAATAATGATAAATACCCTTCTTATCTTTAACCCTGTACGTCAGTTTATTTGTTAAACCTGGTTGAGAAATGACTTCTTTAAAATATTGTTTAACCCTAGTTACATCATCTGGATGAATATTTTCAAAAGTTTTTTTACCTAATCTTTCAGAAATTGTATATCCCAACATTTTTTCTAATGGTGGGCTTTCATAAAGTATTTTTCCAGTTTTATCAACAACAGTGATTAAATCCGTCGAATTCTCAATCAGAGATATATAGTATTCTTCTTGATTGATAAATTTACGCTCTTCTTTTTTCATTTCAGTTGTAATATCATTAATATATATGAAAAATCCAACCACATTGTTAGAGGAATTAATTTTTGGAACGAATATTGCTTTCCACCAATGTCCCCTTTCATAATCAACAATTTCAACAGTTTTTTTATCCCTGACAATGCTTTCCATTATGTTTCCACGATGTTTGCCAACAGCTTTCTCCAAATATGAAAAACCTGAAGTACCAATAAGTTTCTCACGTGACAAATTAAAAATCCTTCCAAGAGTAACATTAGCAGCCAGTATTTTACCCTCTAAATCAGCTACAACCATACCGCCAGGAAAATTATCAATCAAAGAAACAAGATCCTCATTCTTCATAATTTGTTTTTTAGACATTCGTACCCTCCAGGTTAATGTTCTTTATCGATTATATTATTAAACAATGATGATAGAAATGCATCCATAATTAATAATTATTGTGCTATTTGAACGGAAAAATACTGGGATTTCCAAATGAACATTGGCTTCATTTGGAAATCCCTACGTTACCCCTACCTATTTGACACACATTTTTACAGGAGGGATTTAATACCTATAATGTTGTGGAAGGTACTTTATTGCATGAAACCTAGGCTTTTTGATGGAAGTTTTTAAGGTGGGTTAAGTTTTCCTAATCTCAATTCATTATTGCCAATGGGTTCTATGCTAAACTTATCATTTGACTTAAAGTTATATAAGTCACATACTTGCTTTGGAATTGTGATTATATGCTATATTAACTCCTCATGAAGGTTGCAATTTTACACTAAAATCTCCAAAATTTTATATACCAAAATTTGTTCTAGGAAATTAGGGATGCAAGTATATATAATATGATAGTGAATTATAGTGTTGGAAAGTAGGAAGGGATGGAAGCTGTATCTTAAAGAAGTCCAGATGGAAAATTTCAAATCTTTTGGTAAAAAACTCACGGTGCCATTTTTTCCAGGGTTTACTGCTATAACTGGACCAAATGGATCTGGGAAAAGCAACATAGCCGATGCCATTCTGTTTGTACTTGGTCCTAAGAGCTCAAAGGTTATGCGGGCAGGCAGGCTCACTGATCTTATCTTCAATGGGGGTAAAAAACATAAGAATCCTGCCAAATACTGTAAGGTTTCACTTGTTTTTGACAACACTGGTCGGAGGATGCCTATTGACTCTGATGAGGTGACACTTACGAGGGTGATAAAACGGGCGCCTTTGAAGGGCAATCCTGATAACTATTATAGTTACTTTTATGTTAATGGTCGTGCTTCTTCGTTTTCTGATTTTATTAATGTGCTAGTTCATGCCCGTATTTCGGGTGATGGATATAACATTGTGAAGCAGGGTGATGTCACCAGCCTCATAGAAATGGGATCCATTGAACGCAGAAGGGTAGTTGATGAAATTGCAGGCATAAGCACGTTTGACGGTGATATCAAGAAGGCAGAAGAAGAAAAAGGAGAGGTAGATGGCAATCTTGATCGCATAAGAATTATTTTGAATGAGATATCGACTCAGATAAGGCAGCTTAAAAACGATAGAGATGCAGCATTTCGATACAAAGAATTAAAAGATAAGTTATACGCGACAAAGGCGAAAATATCGCTAAAAAAGAAGCAGGATGTTGAGTCTCAGCTGGTAGAAATCAGCAGGCAAATTGAATCCTATGAACGGGAGAGAAGTACACTAGATGAGAAAAGCAAAGAGTTAAAAAATGATTATGCCGAATCACAAAAAAAACTTGAGGTGATAGAGAAAAAGATTGGGGACGTCGGTGGTGACGAGGTAAAGGAGATCAGGGGCAAGGTAGATTCATTACGGAGTGAAGAGATAAAGGTTGAAGAGAGAATCAATTATTCAAATGATGAGATTTTAGAAATTCAAAACGAGGGCAAGGAACAGATAGCAGGTTTGGAAACCATAGAAAAAGAAATCGATGAATATACATCCCAAAGAGATGACTTAAATAAGCAGATTGATGAAAAACAAGCTGGATTAGATGAGAAAGAAACAGAGCTTTCCAGCTTAAAAGAAACTATTGCTCAGCATGATGACAAATCTATGGATTTGACTCGTGAACTTGCGGAGATGCGTGAGGAGTATAACGGGAAAAACACTGAGATTCACGAACTTAAACTTAAACGTAACCGATTTACTGACAAGATGGATGCTCTTGAACTTCAGATTGCGGAGATGCAAGAGACAAAATCCACATATGAATTTGAGCTCAAGGACATTGATTGGCAGGTCGATGAATTCAAGAAAGATCATCAGGAGAAACATAAAAAAACAAAGGATGTTGAAAAAAATCTTTTTGAGAAGCGGAAACGTGAGGCCGAACTTACTGAGCAGTTATCTGATTTGGAGAATGTTGTCCGCAGACTTCAACGTGATCAGTCTAAATTGCAGGCCGAGTATGATGCCTTGCAATCTGTTCATAGTAGATATAATCGGGCGGTAAATGAGGTTTTAAAGGTCCGGGATGATGGGACGATAGAGGGCATTTGTGGAACTATTGCTGAACTTGCGCAGGTGGATGAAAAGTATCAGGTTGCGATGGAGATAGCTGCTGGTGCTCGTATGCAGTCTATAATTATCGATAATGATGAGGTTGCTGCAAGGGCAATCCGTTTTCTACAGAATGAAAATCTGGGGCGCGCTACATTTCTTCCGTTGAGTAAAATGGTTGCAGGTAAGCCACGTGGTAAGGCGCTTATGGTCATTAATGATCCAAAGGCACATGGATTTGCCATTGATTTGATCAAGTTTAGGGATGAATATCGGGCTGCTTTCTGGTATGTATTTGGCGATACAATCGTGGTTGATGGCCTAGATGATGCACGCCGTCTCATGGGCGGTGTCCGGCTTGTTGATTTAAAAGGTAGTTTAATTGAGGCTGGTGGTGCAATGAGGGGTGGAAGTAGACCAAAAACCAGTCTCTCATTTAGTAATGTTGATCGTGGCAAACTGGAGAATACAACACAGCAGTTACAGGAAGCCATATCCAGTCAAGATATTCTTTCTGGGGAACTAGCTAATTTGAAAAAGGAGATAGTTGAATTAGAAAGCAATCTTGGATATCTTAGAACAGAAACTGACAAGGAAATGCAGGTTAAGGATTTAGATGTCCGAAGAAAAGAGTTCACTGGGAAACTTGGTGTGTTGAGTAAGGATATAGAGGCAAAGATTAAGGAAAAAGAAGAACTGGATGCAAAGAAGAATGAATTGGTTTCTAGAATTGAGGAATACAAGCAACGGTTAGAAGAATTGGATTCAATAAAGGAGGAAAAGGGCAAACTTCTTTTGAAGGGAACTAAAAAGGAGCAGGCTCAAAAGGCAAGATCTCTTGAAAAAGAGGTTTCAACACTCCATGAATCTGTATTGACTCTTTCTTCTGAGGTAGATTCACTTGGAAAGAAGATAGAACTTCTAACGGAGCGTAAAGAGGAGATTTACGCTAGGATTGAGGCAAAAACCAAAGAAATTGAGAATTACAAGGAATCGATCAAGGAGCTAAAGGAATCCCGATCTAGATATCATGATGAGTTGAAGGCATTGATGGCGGTTGAAGAACAGATGACCGGTAAGATGAAAGATTTAACTGCCAGACGTGATGAAATTTATAGGAATGCTGTTTCGATCGAAAATGAGCTTGATAAGGTAAATACTCGTGTTGAATCATATTATGATTTGATTTCACGTGCAAGATACAGATTGCCGACACTTGAGAGTACTATACGAGAACTAGAAGAGGAACTTCGTTTGTATAATGTTGAAATCACTGATGATAAAATCCCTAATGTTGAATCCCTTAAGGATTCAATGAAGGTAATCGAGGAGTCTATGAGGGAGCTAGAACCAGTAAATATGCGTGCTCTTGAAGAGTATGAACATCAGTCAGAACGTAAAAATAAGCTTGATGAAGATGTGAAACATCTTAAGGATCAGAGAAAAAATCTTGTAAAACTTGCAAGTGAGATAACTGCCAAGAAGAAGGTAAAATTCTACGAAGTTTTTGATGAGATTGATAGGAATTTTAAAAATATGTATTCACAACTTTCAGAGGGTGGTGAGGGAGAACTTCAACTTGAAGATCCAGAGAATATTTTTGAAGGTGGATTAACAATGAAGGCCAGACCACGTGGAAAGAAGGTACTTTTGCTTTCTGCACTATCTGGTGGGGAGAAAAGTATTGCGTCGCTAGCGTTTATTTTTGCAATTCAAAACTATGATCCCAGTCCATTTTATGTGTTGGATGAGGTTGATATGTTCCTGGATGGTGTAAATGCGGAGACCGTATCGCGTATGGTGAAGCGAAATGCCCAGGATTCTCAGTTTATCATGGTTTCACTGCGTAAAGTGGCATTGAAGGAGGCTAATTATGTGTATGGTGTTACGATGAGGGATACGGGGGTTTCTGAGCTGATAGGCAACATAGATCCAGCGTCTGTGGGGCCCAAGGGTGAAATAGATGTCCGCGGAGGTCAAAGATATGGTGCAACTTAAAATCGATGATGATGTGATAAATCACCTACTGTTCCATAAATCACTTATTGATGAGGATGATGATGCAAAGAGGATTAACTATTATGTTGACATGCTTCAGAAGTCAAATGAAGGGGAGCATATTTCTATTGAAAATCCGTTTGATAGGTCTATCTCGATTGCATTTGAACTGGTAATGAGACAGCAGCTTAACCCATGGGACATTGATTTAGTAAATTTTTCTACCATGTACTTGAAGAGAGCAAAAGAAGAAAAAATCGATCTGATGACAGCAGGTCGTATGATCTATATGGCATGGAAAGTACTGAAGTTGCAGAGTAATGATCTTGTTGTAAGCATGGAGACAGTGGATGAGGAAAGCGAAGAACCCTTTGGGTGGGGCGATATACCTACAGGAACGTGGATTGAGAATGATGATGGCTACTCATATACAAACCTTGTTATGAAGATGCCAGAGCCGCCACTTGATGAACCTATCCGAAGAAATGCCAAGAGAAAGGTCACCTTAATTGAGCTTTTAGATGCATTTGATCATGCAAGAAAGGACTCTGAGGAATATCAATTAATTGAACGGCAACGGCGAGCGGAAAGAATAAGACTTTCGGAAAAAGCAAGAAAACGTATGGTGGGAACGGCTCACGAGGATCATGTTGAGGACGATGTTGAATTTGTGTGGGAAAAAATCAAAAGCTTCCACGGAAGGACCATGTCACTGTTTGAACTCTGTGAAACCAGAGGACGTGAGGATGTCATAAAGACATTTATGTCAGTGTTGTTTCTCGCATATGATAATAAGATAAGGGTGTATCAGAAACAGTTCCCCTATGGAAAGATATATATTAAAAACATGGGATATAGCTAAAAAGAGGAATGATTGGTTATGGGAATAAAGGAGAAGCGTTTAATCGAGTCTGTGTTGTTCTCTGCAAGTAAGCCAGTTAGCATAAATGAAATTAAGGAAGCAACGGATCTTCCACCAAAGAAGATTAAAGATGCCCTAGAAACTCTTATTGCAGACTACAATGTTGAACGTAAAAACGATACCTCCATGGAGATAGTAAAGGCAGGAAATAAGTATGCCATGCAGGTGAAAAAAAAATACGTCGATCAATCTGTAATGATTGCTAAACCTGATATTCATAGTAACCTACTCAAGACACTGGCACTTATTGCATTTCATCAACCTGTTAAACAATCTAATCTGCGACGTATGGCAGGTCCCAAGATATATGATCACGTGGATGAACTTGCCTCTATGAAACTAATTTATAGCAAGAGACATGGATCTACTGAGATGCTTACGACCACTAAACTTTTCCCTGAATATTTTGGTATTGATACTACAAAACCAGAAGAAATACGTGATTTTCTCGCAAATAAGGTAATAGGAAGTATATCTAAAGTAGAAGATCAGGAGTAGTTTAGGGACAGTATTTTTCGGAATCCTTAATTGCAATTTACTGTTATTAAACGGGAATCTATATATCCAAAAAACATGTTGTCCTTCTTGTGATTGACGATTACTTGATTAATATCCTCATAATGATCTCTGGTTTTGGAAGCGGTTTGTTTGTTGGTATAGCTTCTGGTACTGCAGGGGCAATTATGATTCCATGTTTGACAATTTTCATAGGTTATTCTGTTCACCAGGCAATTGGCACTAGTCTTTTAGTAGATTGTGTCATTGGTGGTGTTGCTGGACTGATATTTCTCAGGAATGGTAACGTTGATTTCAAACCAGTGATCGTACTAGCTTTTATGGGAGTTATAGGTGCATTTGTAGGTAGTATGTTCACATCAGGCACTTCTGAACTTGGACTTAGTCTCTTGATTGGTCTATTTTTAATGCTAATTGGTGTAAATTTTATTATAAATGGCATTCAAAAAAACATTGACTTTATTGAGGGAAAGATTAATTTTAATTTTTTTAGAGATAAAAAGACATATACTTTTGTTATCCTTGGACTCTTTGTTGGTTTTGCTAGTGGTTTTGCAGGTATGGGAAGTAGTGGTATCGTTGCGATAATCCTTATTTTTGTTTTGGGGTATGATTTCCGTACAGCAATCGGTACCTCGCTTTTGATGATGTCTTTTATTGCAGGTTCGGGGGCAACCGGGCATTTTCTTAATGGTGAAGTGATTGTAAATGTTGCACTCATAGCGGTCTGTGCGGCGGCTGTAGGGGGCGTTACAGGTTCTCTTGTTGCTAGTCGCATTGGCGAAAATAAGCTTGGTAAACTTATTGGTGTTGTTGTTCTTGTAATGGGGATGATGATATTTATCAAAATATTTCTTTAGATGGAATTTCTCTCCATTCTTTTTGGTAGTGACTGAGGATAATAATCTTTTGCAATATGTATAATTATTTTTTGATAAGCACTGTCAAAGATACCTGGTAATGGTTGTACGGGCTTCATCCAAAAATAATTTCGTCATGCAACTATCTTAGGTAATTTCTTCATTGCAAATTCCGATATATAATGTCTTAAGAACCTCCAATTTATATCATTTTAGCCATTGTTTGATTGTTTAGTAGGGATTGGAGAACATAATCTATTTATATGTATAGTCAATTATTACATCAATTGAGGAATCCTTATGGAAGATACCAGGCTAACTCTTAGGCTTTCGATGCAGGATATTCAGATCATGGATATGTTTTTGAGAAGTGGGGAGTTTTCCAATCGATCTGAATTTATTAGGCGTGCTATAAGAGAATATCAGCAAAATCATATGGAAGAAATCATAAAAAAAGCTGAAGCTGTGAAAAAACTGCAGAACATAGTTGATGATATTGAATTGGGGAAAGAATATCTCGAACCATAGTTCAACATCGACAAGATGAGATTAGATCTAATCATATAATGTTTAATTTTATGCAATTTTAAAAGGAAGTTTAGTGTCTCAAGATAATTGAAATAATTAATAGTGAAGAAATATTTTTATTAGGGAGCAATTGTTACAAAATTATAGTTTGAGTGAGGAAATATGCACTGTCCAGTATGTGGTAAGTCGACAAAATTTTATCCCTTATGTGAAAAATGTCATGATCTAAAAGATGCAGGAAGAATTACAAGATGCATAATTTGCGGTAAGTGGAATGATGCAGACGGCGAGCTATGTACCGATTGCTATGAGAGACACAAGGATAAAAAAATGACCGAGCACAGATAGTATACCCTTCTCAATCAGAGTTCATAGGCATTATATGGCGATACGATACTTTGAAATGAGGATTATTTCCTAAAACTCACAGATTCTTTCGTCTCTTTTCATCTTAGATTTTTCAAATATTTTTATTCCAATAGAGAAATGCTAATTAGCCAATTTGAAGAATAGTATATTAGAATTCTTTTATTTAAGATACAATAACTGATTGTGGACAGAAATCAATATAAATACGCACCAACGCAATATGCAAACGATTTCGACAATAGATTTAAAGCAGCAAATATGCATTCATGTATCGGATGCATAAAAACAAAGACAAGCTTTATGAAGGTGTCAAAGATCTTATAACAAAAAATAAATTTGAAAAAGAAATAAAAAATAGAAAAAAAGAATACGATGATCTCATAGATGAAAACACTCTTGCATTGTTGATTGTAGATGAACTGGGAAGAAACAAACAAAATGTATCCAAAATCGCTGATTTAGAACCCGGCTCAGAGTGTATCGTTCTTGGCAAGATAATTGGAATCAGCGAACCAAGGAATTTTAAAAGAAAAAATGGATCTTCGGGACGGGTGGTAAATCTAGAGATAACAGATGGTACAGGGACCTGTGGGCTAGCATTATGGGACAAGGATGTGGATCTGGTAAAAAATAAGACGATACAGGAAGGTACCAGTTTGAAGATTGTAAATGGTTACATAAAAGATGGTTTTAATGGTCTAGAAATAAATGTGGGTAAATGGGGTTTTTTAGAAGTTGAACCGGAAGACGTGCCCGATTTTGACGACAAAAAAATAGATAACACCAAAGAGATTAAAGGAGAATTGGTTGAAATGGAACCCACACGTGCCTTTTTTAAAGATAGTGGGGAATTTGGTTTTGTCACAAACATCAAAATAAAGGATGAAGAGGGTATAAAACAACTGGTAATATGGGATGAAAAAGTAAAAGAAATACAGCGTTTCAAACAGGGAGACTCATTAATAATAGAAAATTTTGACATGAGGCAGAAAAACGGTAATAAAGAGATACACGTAAACGGCAAGGGTATTATCAAAAAACTTCAGCATCCGCCCTGAAAGTATTCTTTGTTTTTTTCAAGAGCGCACTGAGCTCTCTGAAGTTCTCTACCAATATACATGTAATGTTCAGGTCTAAGACCGGGAACATGTTCTACAATAGTATCTGATAGTGCATCCGCCTTTTTACCTGAAAAAACTTTTTTGAGGTTCCCTGAGACAATCCTATTTTCCTTGTATATGTTAGTATAATACTCTACTCTTATTTCCTTTCCATGCACTTCTATAACAAAGAAACCTTTTGGATCTAAGGCTACGTCTTTCTGTGGTGTTTTTTCAGCCTCAATTAAGGGGACTTCCTTATCAACCATTGATTTTTTCACCTACTTTTACAAGATTTTTCAATTTTTGAAAAGCAACATCTCTGGGCAGCAATCTTTGCCCACAGTCAGGTGCCAATTGAACAATCTTTTCTCCAAAGATGTCCATTCCTTTTTTTGTATGCTCCATTATTTCTTCAACTGATTCAACTCGTGTGTCATCTGAGCGAACAGCACCCAAACAAATTTTTTGAGGAAAAGCATATTCTTTAAACGCATCGAATATTTGCGGGGATGCTTTGAATTCATGAGATAATATATCCACGGGAATCTCCAATAACTCTGATATTATATCAGATACATTCCCGCATGCATGAAGCCTAGTGGGGCAGGAAATGTCCTTTGTAATTATCTCAATTAGTTCTTTCCCGTAGTCTGGTATCTCATTAGAAAAAAATGGTTCATCAATGCTAATCATATCGACGTGTTTTTGCAATACCTTTGCCTCTTGTTTAAGGGCATGGGCAAAATCAAAGGCAAGATCTTTTTCATCGTTATAATACAAATCGATACACGATTTACTTAGAGTATATGGCCCAGTAAGAACGCCTGTTAATTCTTTATCATCTGGAATCAAGCTTTTGGCGTATTTCTGGTCTTTAAGTGTTATAGGGGCATTGTATTCTACTTTATCTACGATTTCTGTTCTGGCTCTGATTCTACATCCTTTTAGTTTTCTTGTAAAAATCTGAATGAATGGATCTCTTGTTTGCCCGTCTGAAACAATGTCAAGTCCAGCGTTGACCATGTCACTAACTGCGTATTGGATATATTTGTCCCAGGAGACTTCCTCTCCATTAAAATATCCATTCATAAGTTCCATAGCATCAGTAAGCACGGGGTATGATCCAATTACGCATGTTTTGATCTTATTATTCATTAGAAGAGTTTCCTCCGGGGATGATGTTCATCTGGAGATATTCCAAAGTAATTTTCAGTGTATTCAGAGATGAGAATATCTTGCCATGCAACTGTTGGGAAGACAATATCTGCGTTTCCTATGGGGCCAAATATTGCAAAATCTCCTCCAAATAGAGAAATGTTGACATTTGAGGAAGCATCAACTGTTTTCCTTGCAGATTCAAAATCATTTAGCCATTTTGATTTCTCTACCACATTGTGAATGGCACAACCTGTGGGTAGGCCATATTCCTCTTTTATAACTGGGATGGCTGCAATTGCTGCACCAGTGTTATCTCCCGGTGCAAGTGCAGCAGTATCAATAAGTATTTTTTTAATTCCTAAATTTTTTGAAATGTCAAGCAGTCCAATATCGGTGATATGAGCGCCGTTTTCAAGAACCTCAATTTTACCATCAGGTGATTTATCTTTTGGATTAAACGCTACAATAATGGCCATTTCGGGAGTATATTTAGTTAAAGCCTCACGTTCCCCATCTGTTATTCCAACATGAATGGAATTATAGATAGTTCGCGAAAGAAGATTTTTTTCATGAAGACATTCTAGGACTCTTACCTTTACTTGTGGGTCGGTAACATCTATTGAAAACGGTTGTTTTTCTGGAAGGATCCTTTCAATAAAGTTAGTGATTTCTTCAATGTATTCTTCCTTTCTGATAAAGAAGTCAGGAATTGCAGGATTGCCTGTTTTTTTGCTGAGATCAAGCATATTGTTAAGATATTTTTCTGCTATTTCACAGTCAGGTTCGCCTTTAAAAAACATACCGCCAAATAGAACTGTGGGGTACATACCTGGTTGCCCACCAATTTTCGTATCTGAAATTTCTAAGATTTCCTGTTCTTTGGTAAAAGAAAACACCTATTCACCTCTTTTTTCAACCTTTCCCATGTAGTTCATTACAATTTTTGAATGTAACGCTCTTTTATCGTCTAAGTTTACCGTTGTTTTGGGTTTAATACGTATGGCAATATATGGTTCACCATATGGCGGGACTGGTTTTACAGTATTGTCATGTACCGCTTTGTCGATGCTTCCCTTGTCTTTAATGCCCAGTAAATCGACGATTTCAATTTGATTGCGAAATCTGTCTATTGCTTCCATAGTTAGATTTTCAATATATGGTATTGCTCCAGGTGCATCGATAATTTTGTTTTGTTCATCGATTCCATTTTTCTGCAGGGCAACGAGTGAAGATCCTGAACGGTGTCCTCTGATATCATCTCCACAAACAATAAGATATCTTATATGGGGATTTGATATTACATTGGCAACGATTTTTTCTATGCCGATATTTTCGGTCTTAAGCGGCCCATATATGGCTACAGTATTGGGGGGAGTGTATTCTATATTAAGAATTACGACTGCAACACGTCCATCAGGCGAACATGTATTGAATTCACCACCCCACGGATAATAGTCTTCTTTCATATTTTATGTTCGGTATATTGTCTTAGATTTAATAGTTTAAGTACACCCTACCACACTTTTATAAATGCTTATTAATTACTGTGTCTCAAGGGATTTTTCATGAGTAAAGATAAGAACGATATGATTGATGACTTGCCCGGTGTAGGTCCCGCAACTGCAGAAAAACTCAGAGAGGCAGGATACACCGATATCATGAGCATAGCTGTAGCGTCCCCCAAAGAGCTCTCGGATGCAGCTGAGATTGGTGATGCGACAGCAGCAAAAATAATTCAGAAAGCAAGAAAGGAAGCAGATGTTGGCAAATTTGAAACTGGAAGTGCTCTACTAGAGAAAAGAGCAAAGGTTGGTCACTTAACTTCTGGTTCTAAAACCTTTGATGAACTTCTTGGAGGTGGTTTTGAAACACAGTCAATAACAGAACTTTATGGTGAATATGGTTCATCCAAAACACAAATTGCCCATCAGTTGTGTGTCTCGGTGCAGCTACCGTTAGAGCAAGGCGGCTTGAACAGTCATGCATTTTTTATAGATACTGAGAACACATTTAGACCGGAGCGTATAATACAGATGGCAAATGCTTTTGAACTAGATCCAGATGAAGTTCTTGAGAAGATTCATGTTGCACGTGCATATAACTCAAGTCATCAAATGCTACTTGTAGATAAGGTCAAAGAGCTTTCCAAGGAAACCCCTGCTAGTCTACTTATAGTTGATTCACTGACAGCGCATTTCCGTGCCGAATATATTGGCAGGGGGGCACTTGCCGATAGGCAACAGAAACTAAACAAACATATGCACGATCTTTTGAGGTGGAGTGACCTCAATAATGGTATTGTCTGTGTTACAAATCAGGTTTCATCTAAACCAGATGCATTCTTTGGAGATCCCACTAGGCCTATAGGAGGTCACATTGTTGGACATACTGCTACTTTCAGGATATACTTGCGTAAAAGTAAAGGCCCAAAAAGAATTGCAAGACTGATCGATTCACCACATCTTCCTGAGGGTGAGGCTATTTTTACCGTCGGTGAGGCCGGAATCAGGGACTAAAAGATAGAAAATAAGGAAAAACTTAAATGTGAGAATGGATATCTCTTCTTATAGAGGTGAAGGTAATATGGCATATGTACATGAAGGATGGACTTTATATACAATGGATGTAGAACTTAAAGGCGGAAGAAAACAGACAATCTACTTCTTCAGTAAGAGGACACCTAAGAGCGGCAAGCCTTGTGACAAACCGGATAACATGGTAGTTGGTGTTAACAAGAGAACAGGTTTACCATATCTGAAGAAAAAATAAAAAATCAATTTTTAAATGCTGGCATTTTTATGCCAGCTCAATTCTTCTTTTAACTATGTTGATTTGCAATAGCTTGATGTATGTAGTTTAAATATTGAGGTTTTATTTTAGGTCCCAGAAAGGCTATGGATTCAAAAATTGGTTTTTTGGTTAATCCTATATCTGGCATGGGTGGTAGAGTAGGACTTAAGGGAACGGATGGTGTTTTAGAAGAAGCAGTTAAACTTGGGGCAAAACCCGTAGCATCCAAGAAAGCAGAAGAAACACTACGGGAGTATTTGAACGAATACTCTAAGAATGATAATGTACAGTGGTTTACATGTTCTGGAGAAATGGGTGGCGAAGAATTAAAAAAGGCAGGAGTAACAAAGGTTGAAGTTGTCTACAGTTCTCTTGGTACGGATACATCATCTGAGGATACTAAAAGGGCATGTAAAACATTTTTAGAAAAAAATGTCGATTTAATTATTTTTTGTGGTGGGGATGGTACCGCCAGGGACGTTTTTGAAATAGTTGATAAAAAAACTCCCATTCTTGGCATACCTTCGGGTGTCAAGATGCATTCCGGCGTATTTGGCATAAATACACGCGCTGTAGCAAAAATGCTTCACGAGTTTGTAAATCGACGTCTTACTATTGGTGATGCTGAGATCATGGACCTTGATGAGGACCGCTATCAAAAAGGAGAATGGAATATACAGTTATTTGGCATTGCGAAGGGTATTGTAGAGCCAACGTATGTTCAGGTTGGAAAAAGCTGTTATGAATCAGTTTCTGATGATGAAACAAAGGATGAGCTTACTGAGCACATCGTTGATGAGATTGAAAGGTACAGTGATTTTCTTTTTTTGTTCGGATCTGGCGGTACCATTGATTATATCGCCCACAAGATGAATCTGGAAAATACTCTTCTTGGTATCGATGCAGTACACAATAAGAAACTTATAGGTAAAGATCTTAATGAGGAAGGAATACTAAGGCTTTTAGACAAATATTCCAAGGCTAAAGTTATACTCAGCCCTATAGGGGCTCAAGGTTTTATTTTGGGTAGAGGAAACCTTCAACTAAGTCCCCGCGTAATCAGAAAGATAGGGTTCGATAACATTATTGTTATTTCAACACCGTCAAAGCTTGTTTCTACTCCAATCATACGTGTGGATACTGGCGATAGAGAATTGGACCATCTTTTTGTTGAAAAAGAGTTCATGATGGTTGTTATTGGCTATCGTATGAGCAGGGTTGTAAAAATCCAAACCAACAACTTTTAATATTTCCTTATGTTTCACTGGAATCCACTAAGACTCACTTATAAAGTCAATTGGAGGTATATGATTTATGAAACGAAATCCGACGGCATTTTTGAAGAAGGAATATGATGAACTTGTTAAGAACAGCTTTGACTGGAAACTACGTATTTTAAAAACTGGCTCTACGCCCCATTCTGTGGTTGACGGTAAAGAAGTGATAATGCTTTGTTCTAATAATTATTTGAATCTGAGCAATCATCCACGGCTCATAAAAGGAGCGGTTGATGCTGCTAAAAAATTCGGTGCAGGTTCTGGTTCAGTACGTGCGATTGCTGGGACAATGGAACTTCATATGGAAGTTGAGAGGAAACTTGCAAAATTCAAAAGGACGGAATCGTCTCTTATATATCAGACTGGTTTTGCGGCTAATGCTGGTTTAATACCTCAGTTAGTTAGTAAAGGAGACATAATCATAAGTGATGAGCTTAACCATGGCAGTATTATTGATGGTGTGAGACTAACTAGGACAGACCGGGCGGTCTACAAACATTGTGATATGGGTGAACTAGAAAAGGTGCTGAAAGATGCCGATAAAAAATACAACAGAATTCTCATAATAACTGATGGTGTTTTCAGTATGGATGGTGACATAGCACCTGTAGATCAAATCGTGAAACTTGCAAATGAATATGGTGCGATGACCTATGCCGATGATGCGCATGGGGAAGGGGTAATTGGACCTGATGGAAGGGGAATAGGAGCACACTTTGGAATAGAAGGAAAAATCGATGTTGAAATGGGTACCTTTAGTAAAGCATTTGGGGTGGTAGGTGGCCTAATTGCAGGAAGCCAAGATCTCGTGAACTTTGCATACAACAAATCAAGAACATGGCTACTTAGTGGTTCTCATCCACCGGCTGTAGCAGGAGCCCAGCTTGCGGCAATTGATGTTCTTGAAACAGAACCACAACATGTAAAGAATTTGTGGGATAATACCAAATATTTCAAAAAGGAGTTAAACTCAATGGGATTTGATACAGGCCATAGTGAGACACCTATTACACCGGTTATTGTTGGAGAATCAAGCAAAGCCAAAGAACTCAGTAATCGGCTGTATGATGAAGGTGTGTTTGCATTACCAATAGTATTCCCAATGGTCGCACGAGATAAAGCACGGATTAGAACAATGATGAATGCAGGACTTACAAAAAAAGATCTTGACTTTGCATTGGAAAAATTCGAGAAACTTGGGAAGAAACTGGAGATAATCTAGAAAAATCTCCTTTTTAATTTTAAACAAACCAATATCATTCAAAATACTGTGTAGAGGTAGTTAATTATGGCTGAGGGAGCATTGCTTAATCATGTTGCATTACAATGTAATGATAAGGAAAAGATAGAGACATTTTTCACAGAGGTACTGGGACTTCCCATAAAGAAAAAGTTTACTGTATCTGGAGAGTTGTCGGAGGCTATATTTGGCATAAATGAAAGTGTGGATGTCGAAGCATACGATAACAATGAAACAAGATTTGAGATTTTTATTACTCAAACAGAGGAAAAACATGGTTATGGGCATGTTTGCATAGAAATCGATAACAAAAAAGAATTCATAGATCGCTGTAAACAATATGGCATAAAACCAATGTTTATAACCGAGAGTGGGAAAAATTTGTTGTTTGTAAGAGATTTTTCAGGCAACCTATTTGAAATCAAAGAAAAATAAAGGCACCAATAAATTACTCTTTGTGCGATCTAATATCCTTGACCTTGGATGTTTTGCTTTTTCTGATTCAGTATTCTCTCAATAATCTTTTGCTCATCCGATTCAGATAAAAAATTGTTATTCTCTCGATGTTTTTCCAATGCTGCTTCAATTGCTTGTCTATCAGATTCAGAAACAGATATTTTGTTTTCATCTTGTCTTATCTCATTATTTTCGTATCCGTTGTTTGTTTCTTCACGGTATGTTGTCTTTTCTGACGTTTCCAGTGGCGGCGTATCAAATGTATTTTGCCCTTCATGATTAACTGGTGGTTCGGGTGACGTGTTATTCACTGGAGGTGTATAATTAGTTTTTTCATAAGGTCTTTCAATCTTATTGGCTGCTATAAGGTCATATGCTTCATTCATAATATTCATCTCTTCTGTTGTCGGCATCCAAGAATAATTCTCGCCCTTTCTAAAAAGGTTAGGTGCATTTTGGTCAAAATGTATCCTTATTGCAAATTCATCAGAGTTTTTAGATTTTCGCAGTTCAAGCTTTATATATATTCCATTCTCTTCACCCATGATTTTTCCACTCCAATTTAGAAAATGAATAGATTAATGTAACTTATAGCTTTTGTTTTATGTGCGCTAAAACATCTTTGGACGTTTCTCCCTATCCACCTTTTTATTTAAATTTCGCTAATAGACGTAAAGGTTACCTAAATGTTAAAATAGTAGTAATCATTTTGCAATATGGGTGAAGAATATGTTGAAGAGAAAACTAATGTCAGTTGTTGGTTGTTCTTGTTCGATATTGGGGATTCTTGGAGTTGTACTGTCAAATGCCGTAGCTGAGGTTCTTTTGTTTGTCATAGCTGCGATGTCTGGCTTGTTTACATTGGGCGTACTAGGACAACGGAAGGGAAATTAAAGAAATTTTCCCAATTCCATTTTAATTTTTGATTTATATTTTTCTTTAGTACCTGTCCATTATTTTCAAAATTTTGTTAAAATCTGCATTAAATTTAATATGATATCAAAAAAATTCTTAATGCTGCTTCTTTTAGAGATTTCTTTGTTGGACTCACAGTATGTTTGGATAATCTCTGCTAATATTCTACTTGTTTTACTGCTGCTTAGATCTGAATCAACACTTGTTTTTATTTCGTTATTGTGTGAATACTCATTCATTATTACGTTTCCGTCATTGTTTTTAAATATTGAACAATCAAGTATTTTGTTGTCAGATGATGCTGAGAGGTATATCCCATGGACCTCGTTATTATATATCTTACAGTTAGATATTGTATTATTGTTGTTTGATGACGCTATGGCATCTATTCCTGTGTGTGTGTTTTCGTAGAACTCACAATTGCTGATGGTGTTATTTGATGAATATTGTAGTTCTATTCCATCGCAATTTTCATAAAATATGCAGTTTGTGATTTTATTTCTGTTGCAGCTAGAAAGACTATTTCCTATAAGTGCTATTCCTTCATCCTCACAACCCCAGAATTTACAATTGTCTATGATTCCATCTGAGCTCCATGAGGCAATGCCCACAGGAGTGTCATATATGTTACAGTTATGTATTTCTGTTTTTGATGCCGATATGCGGATACCTGTTGTGTAGAGGCCAGGGGCTCCATTCGTAATGCTAAAATTTCTAATTATACTTCCTGGAGCCCCAAGACGGATTGCATATTTGTTTTTTTCTGAGATGGGATTTATTACGGTGTTAGTTTTATCCTCTCCTATTAGACTGAGTTCTTTTTTTATGTTGATTATTTCACTATAGGATCCTTTTTTAACGTATACTATTGATCCTTCTGGTGCATTGTCGACTGCTTCTTGAATGGTTGTGTAGTCTCCATCGCTGTTTTTACTTACTATTATACTTTGTTTGAGATTGTTTTCTAGAGGTATGTTTTCTGCATGAATGGTTGCTATAATGTTTATTTCTGCAAGTACGAATATTGCGAGCAATACTGTTATTTTATATGTCTTTCTCCTCATCCTACCATTCCACGTTAGATATTAGCGTGAAAACATCCAACATGGCAGATTTTGTCAGTCAGTGTATTTAAAGGTTTTTTGGAAAAGTGGCAGGATGTGAAAATGTCGCCTATGCTTATGGTTTAGACTGGAAAAGAAATTAACAGAAATAAAAATTAGATGGGCCAGCAGCCATTATGCTAGTTAATCTGATTTTCATAACAGCACTTTTTGCTGACATGACTTGGGTTTCAAATAATCATTCTGAATAATCTTGAAGATTAATCTCAAACCAATTCTACATTTTGCATAAAATGTTTTCTAGTCTGGAGAGACTATCATCCGTATTCCAGAGATTGTTTCTAAGATCGATGCTAGTATTTCTGGTGGGTTTTCCTCCTCGCCCAGTAATAAGATTATTATACCTACTATTAGAGCTATGGACAGGGGTATCGCAAGAATTATTAACAATGCTACTAACGAATGGACTGCAAGCGATAAACCTCCAAGAAATGATCCAATTGCGGGTATTAGTCTAGATATGATAATAGCAAATATCGGAACACCAGCAGCCGCAAATAACTTGATGCCTATTCTGCTCATTATCCCTATGAACATTACAAAGAATGCAGTTAACGTCAACATGCTCTGTACACCAGCAAATAATAAAACGACTAACTTAATCAGTGCACCTATGCCGCGTAAGGCTCCTGCAATAATTCCAATAACTCCACTGATTACTCCTTTAAGAATCATGAAAGGAATTAGTAAAATTATTAGTATAATTGATATCAATTTTTGAAACAATCCTTCTCTTCCTTTTTCTGTAGATATGTTACTATTTAAAGCCTCACCATCTGTCATTGATTGAAGTTTTAGCACATATGTTTTCAATGTCCTAAATGCGATTAGTTCTTCATCTGATAATTCTTTTTCAGTTAACATCTCATCAATTGTGGTGGAGAGTAAGTTCAGGCAATCCTGAGTTTTAAAAATGACATCTTTTTCATCTATCTCTCCTCGATCAATCTTTTCAGCAGCACTTTGAATGGCAGATATATCCAACTCACCATCTGGATCTCTGACCATAGAAATTATCTGCTCAGTAACTGTAGCCAGCATAAAAACTGTGCCGATCGTTGTTTCATCAGAATCAAGATTTTCAATGTCTATTTCTTCAGATAAAATACTATAAATTGTTTCTATTTTTTCAATTTCGTCCAATTTTTCAACAACTACTGAGCCATGAGTCTGAGGTACAGCAGTTGCAGAAGATACAAATAATAGTGCTACAACTATCGCCCCGAGTATAATAACTTTTTTTCCCAATTTAATGTGTTTTCCATTACGCATAATATTCTTGCCTCCTCAATATTTCAACATTTTTTTATGCTATTAATTATGCTATTAATTAATAATATAGTAATAAGTATTTAAATTGTTCTATAATATTCTATAAATTATAATAAATTGTACATAAGATGATGTTCCGCAGAATATAATTTATAAAAAACTCCTTTTAAAGAGGGTTTTTGCAAATGGGGTGCCAATTATAATGCCCGTGCTTACGATGCCATGATATTAACCAATAGAATCTGTATTTCCACAGGAAATCAATGCGCTGAATACACTCTACGATTTAGTATTTTTAATCCACATCATAAAGTAATAATATGCTGAATTACTGCCACTAAATATTCTATTTAGGCGGGCTTCTCAGTCAATAACAAATCCCTTAAGATCCCGGCATCTAGAAATTATCTTGTCTCTTATTTTTATATTGCATTCAACAAAAAGCGTTACATAATCTTCGTATGAAATCTCAGAAACATGTGCTTTTTCATAAATCCAAGATATAAAAGACTGTGTTTTTTCGTTAATTGGCATTCTTATTTTGATTTTAGCCACCTGGGGCAGTACTTCGTGGATCGCGTTCAGCAATGAATCTATATTTTCCCTGTTTTTTACAGAAATCAGAATTATTTTTCTGTTATCCGCTAACCCTAATTTTTGTAGGCGTTCTGTTATTTTGTCAAGATCTCCCTTGGAGGGCAAATCAATCTTATTCAGAACGATGATAACAGGTGAGGTCACACCTATTCCAACTAGCTCATCCAAGGATGTTTTAAGTTTCCTTTCAACAATCTCAATTTCTTCGCTTGCATCTGCAACCAGAAGAATAACATCCGCGACTTCTATCTCCTCAAGAGTAGAGTGAAATGCATCAATAATCTCGGCAGGGAGATTTTGAATAAAACCAACCGTGTCTGTAAGTAAAATCGGTAAATTTTTGCTATATATCTTACGTGTGGTTGTAGAAAGTGTGGAAAAAAGCTTCCCTTCAACCTTTACCTCTTCACCGGACAATATATTCAAAAGACTACTTTTACCAGCATTTGTATATCCTGCTAGTGAGATCAGATAAAAACCACTAGTATGTCTATGTCTTCTACGCACCTCTCTTTCATCACGGATTTTTCCCAGATTCTCTCTTATTTTTTTTATTTGTTTTTTAATCATCTCAAAGTAATCGTCAACTTGGTACTCTCCACCAGCCATAAGGCCAGGATGTTCACCACTTCGTGCACGATGAATAAGTTCACGCACAAATGGCTTTTCATACTGGAGTTCAGCCAATTTAACCTGGAGTCTTGCCTCTTTTCTGTCTGCCCTCTCTTTAAATATTGCTAAAATAAGCCTCACTCGATCATATACTTCTACATTTAATCTTTTTTCAAGGGTGAACCACTGTGAGGGCTTCAACTCACCATCGACAATAATCAAATCGACATCTTCGTCATAATTATCGATAAATTCCTTTATTTCCTCAACCTTGCCAAAACCAACATAACTATTGACATCAGGTAGTTCCCTATGCTGGATGAACGTTTCAACGATACAGTGGTTCAGGGAATCAGCTAACTGTTCTATCTCAGAAACGTCATCGGAAAGTGAAACTATTATTGCTTTCTTCTTATTTTCATCCATTTTCTTTTTAGGCCGTTTAATGTATGGTTTAAGGTACTTTAAGACTACCTGATTTTGCTATATGATTTACACAGTATCTCAGAGGAAAGTGTAATAATCAGAAAAGTTTCCAGACAATACGTTGGGCATGTAGTATTTCTTCTCCGTTTACAGATGCAGTGATGTTTAGTAAATGTCTTGAAAATGAAGGTTGATCCCACTCCCATTCATAAGGGACTTCTTCATCTGTATGTTGCAGTTGCCCATCCATATAAAATTTCATTTGGTCTACCTCTGTTAAATTGTTAACTTGTGCTTTCACCGTGATGTTTCCAATGACCAAAGTTATTGGAAGTGAATAAACATATCTCCAGAGTATCTTAAATGATTGTTCGTTTCCGTTCAAATAAAACTTATTCTCACTAGGTTGAGTAATAACAACTGATGGGTGTACGTATTCCACTCCAACGGCAACAAAATCAATGCCATTATTATCTGGGCCCAAATATCGATCAGCTGAAAAAATGGAAACATTTGTGTCCCAATGTTCATGCACTCCAAGACTTTCTGATAAAAATTCTCCGTCATTTTCTGGATCATATGTGTCCATTGGTGGTTCTGCTGCCTGATGTATGTAGTTTTGAGAACCTTCATTGGGGCATGGTCCTTCGGTGTGGAGGAAGTCGTACATCACAGAATCAAGGGCCACTGGATCCTGTGAGAAAAATAAGCTGTTAGACCAGTCATCGTTAAACGGATACATGTCAAATTTACTAATCGTACGATGATCTTGCAAGGTTCCAAATGTTCCGTCTCCAATGAAAAGAAGAGTTTTTTTACCAATGTGCTTATGTGCAAAAAGATCAGTTTGAGGTGCTGGATTTCCCATGTTTTGTCCGGATTCATGGTAAGGATGGAGAACTAGGACAGGTTCAATAAACGTACCAAACATATTTTTCCCAGACAATGTGATGCCATTGTTAATGGGGTGTTTTTTCAACAAGGGCATATTGATAAGATAATCGGCATCGACAACACATCTAGGCAATGTTCGAATGGTCCCATCCTGAAAATAGATTTTTTCTGAACTTGATTGTGCCTGTTCTCTTCCATCAGCACCCCCTTCAACGTCAACATAATGGATATCAGGAAACTCATCAGCAACGCGATCATAAAACCAGTTCCCTATCTGTCGAGATGCATCATATACTGTGATATCATCCTGTTCAACTCCTACACTATTGACAAGTTGTCTAAGGAGTGTTTTTACGACATAGGGGCTTGCATCTCGGTCATTATCTTTTTTCACATATCCATTTATGTAATCAATGGGGCTTCCACAGTTATTGAGGTTAATTTTGATCGCGATCTTTTCACCAGTTTGATAGTCTGCTTCACCATAACCATGAACCTGATTAAAATATTTGAATAAACTACTCCAAGCAGTATGGTCATCTTCTGTTCCTGTCAAACCCTGCACCCCTGAGGAAAACATCTGGTCGATAACCATTTGATTATTATTTTCTGTTTTCCACCAATATCCATTCAAATTTGACTCTGTAGCATCTGGGTTCCATATCCATACGACTCTTCCAGGGTTAACGCCCTGAGGGGTTCCAATGGGGGCTTTAGGTATTGGGTCCCATGGTTCTGATGAAGTGCCATAATTGAAGTAATTATCGGCAAATACTATTCCCGTAACTGTGAAAATTATGATAAAAACGACTGAAATTGCTGGTAAGACTGCCGAAGTTCGTAATTTCACTTTTCGTATCCATCTCAAAAGCCCATGAAATAAGATACTCCAAAAAGCAATATATCCTAATGCAATAGGAATGGAAATTTGCTGACAAGGATACTGGAATCTATGAGGCGCGGGTACAACTCTTATTAAAAACCAAATTAAACAGGCAATGCCTATAATATGAAACCAGATTCCTTTAAGATTCTTAATTTTCATCAACAATTTTTTCTTACATATTTTTTTCATTTTGCGCATTCTCCACAAATTTATACATATGTATGAAGGTATATAATATTTTTAGTATTTTATAAAATATGCATCATCTGTCAAATTTTAGCATTAATTCTGTTTTTTACAAAACCATTAAACTTGCTTTTTTTCGAGGACAATGATAAATGAAAGTAACCATGTTTTTTTGGAAAATCGCCGCTTATTTTGTTAACACAAAGTTTTAATCGTAAGATAGGATAACCCTTGGTCGCGTGTTAAGTTATGGAAGACGATCTAAGTTTATTGGGAGTTATCCCTTCTGATAGGAAAAAATTAGAAAGCATGGGAATAACAAAGCTAGAACAAATTGCGATAATGTCCGTTACTTCACTGGGAATGGGTAATAGTAAGGGTAATATGTTTATACAAAGAGCACGAAACATTCTGGCAAACGAAAATATAACAGATGTAAGAATAGTAGATGAAGATCTTATTGAAGTGGAAGTTAAAAGAACAGATCGGGCAGTTATCAAATCAGTTTTAAATGCATTGGATGTCTATGCGGCAGGGTGGGGTAATGCATCCTTAAAAACTGATGATAACCTCTTGAAACTCACCCGAAATTCACAAGCTTTTAGTAAGGTTATAATTAAAGCAGAGGGCCTTCAGGAAGTAATAGAATCGAAAAGGATAGGGGAACGCGAAAAGCGTGGGATATATTTACCAGATGAAGAACTTATAGAGTTTGCAAAAGAGAGAGGTTTTAAAGGTTTCTGGCAGAATGTCTTTCAAGAAATACATGGCAATGACATAATGAAAAAAGTCATTGCAACTAGTATGTTTTCTACATTCCGCGAGCCAGTTCATTCTTTAATTATTGGGGAGCCAGGTAGCAGTAAAACGATGGCAAAGGAGATAATCGGTGATCAATTCTCCGACATTACAAATATCGGTGCAAATACTACGAGATCTGGACTTGTATGTAATCTTGGAACTGGGGATTTAGGTGCACTGCCACATTCGCATGAAAAACTGGTTTTGATTGACGAATTTGATAAAATTCCGGGAGACGATATAGAGTACTGTTATGAGCTGCTTTCAAATGGTAAATGTAGTGTACATTCCGCAAAACTTCATCAAAACATTGTAAGCGAGTTTATCATGATCTCATTTGCAAATCCTAGATCAAAGGTGTTTGGGAAAAAAGCTCTCTCAGACATCGGGCTCTCCCCACTTCTTGTAAGTAGATGTGCACTTATTGTTAAAGTACATAATATTAGCAAGGATGATAGAATAAATCTTTTCCGTAAGAAATTTTATGGTGGCGGAGAAATAAAAGAAAAACATGATTATTATGATCAATGGATGAGGCTGTCTAGAACCTATGAGCCAAAGATAACTGCTTCAGATAAGACAGTAGGAAAATACATTGATGATGTAAATGAGATCGTTGAAAAGTATTATTCTACGACTCTGCGAAGAGACCTCCGAATGGCCGATTATATTCGAAGAATACCTTTAGCGGTTGCTAGGGCTTCGTTTGCACCGGTGGATGACAAAGTAATTAAAGAGGCTGGAGAAATATTTAGAGAATCCATTGAAACATGGGTTTAAGATTGCCTTTAGGAATTAGGATTTTCAACTTAAAATTAATGCTTGTGCTGTCATCGATAAAACCAACAAAAGAATAGATTTTTATAATGATTTAGTATTGGCTGTCATGGTGAAAACGTGAGTGAAGATGGGACATGTTTAGAACAAATAGAATCCGACGAAATTAAAAAGCTTGTAGAACTTATATATGGTGGTAAACCAGAGACTGCAATCGAGGAAGGCACAGGCATAGACGATCATGAAAAAATAATAAAACGTGTAAATCAAATTATAGGACATGATTGATTACATCTGAAAAAATGATTCTTCTCGCGAATGTTTCAATCGGGGAAATTTAAAATAGTGCCTATTTATAACAGATACAAAAAATAAATTAGAAACAATTTTTCGATTAAATTTAGATTTTCCAAAATGTTGGCATTGGGGTAAGATAATGAAATACGGACCACTGAAAAGCAAAAAACAAAAAATGAAGAAAGATGCTCTCAAATCAATGAAACACGATGCTCCTGAGAAAAACAAATTTTATTCAGGTTTTGAAAAAGGTGTTGACGACTCCTTTGATTTGTTTGCTTTTGTTGTTGATTTATACAAACGGTATAAAGGTGATGTGAAATTACTCATGAATGAGCAACGAAAGGTATGGTCAGAATGGGTAAAGTATTATGACAATCAGTCAGATATTGATGTTTCAACCTATCTTGACAGATACAACAACTGGCTTTTTGATTATGCGTTTTCTGATATTGATGGAAAAAACTCTGATGATCTCTTTAGTTTGTAGATAAATATGATTATGATTATCTTGAAGTCATTGGACCTACTATTGTAGGATATGATAGTTCTAATGAATATATAAGCATAGAATTTACGGGTGACAAAATGACATTTAATTTTATCCCAAAAGGTTCAGAACCTTCATCTGCGTTTCATTGTAGAGGAAAAGACCGAATTGGAAAATTTTTTACACCAAATAAAGATATGCATGGATATTTTGAATTTTTTGGTGATTGGGATGGATGGGTTGAAAAAAGTCTTGGGCCATCGAGTCATTTAACAATAAAACTAATAGTGGAAAAAAAACGTAAAGTTCCCAAAGGTGCAGGATGGGGTATTGGATATGGAATTGGAATTCCAATGGGTCTTATCTTTGGTATATTATTGGATAATATTGCTATTGGCATAGCAATTGGCGTGGCAATTGGTGCTGGTATTGGCGGCAGTATTGAAAGTGGATGGAAACAAGAACCTGGTACTCCTGAACAAAAGAAATTACAAAAAATATCTATGATTCTTGCATCAATCATACTTGTTATCGGTGTATTGGTTTTTCTCTGGATATATCTTTCATAATAATCACTATAAGAAGGCATTTGTTATTATACAAAAGTCCTGAGGGCAAATAAGAATGCTTATGTTGTGTAATCATTGTCATTTTGAATGGATTGCTGAAGAGATAAGTCGATGTCCGAATTGCAATAGTGGCAATGTTGGCCCACATCCAGAGCATTATGAAATTAGAAAGATTACCTCATAAATGGAAGATAGAAAAGAACGAGTGGGAAGGATGGGATGACATCTACCTTGTTCCTTTAAGGCGGAACGATTGGTAATTGAAAATAAACTCCCCACTCAATAATATATTAATGATTTCTGGTATAAATATGTTCTTGCATAGCTGAATTTATACGGCACGAATGTATCAAATAGAAAACAATCGTAACGTTTAAGATAGGATGAGAGTTTTGAACTTGTTGATTTGAGGAAAGGTAAAATGTCAGATGCCTATGCAAAACATGTAGAAAAAAGAATAAAGGAACTGCATGAAAGAATGTCAAATTCTAAGTTGCATCCTACAAATAAGTGTAAGCATTGAATAGTCATTTCTTGAAAAGGCGGTTTGGGATTGTAGATTTGAAGGCAATAAAATGAAAAAAATCAAAATCCCATCAGAATATGAGCAATGGATTGACAGTTCAGGAATAACATTTCTTCAAAGTCTTGGAATGAATACAAATTATTTTGTGCTTGATTTTGGCTGTCGACATGGAACCTATACCATTCCAGCTGCAAAGGTTGTGGGAAATGATGGACGGGTGTATGCTGTTGATAAGGATATATCGGCGTTGGATACACTGATGAAAACCGCTGATGAATTAGATTTGGAGAACGTTAAACGTTTTGATAGCTCTGAGAATATTCATCTTCCCTTTGATACAGCCACCTTTGATATGGTGTTGCTTTTTGATGTCTTACATTTAGTAGAAAACCGGAGAAGTCTGATTTCTCAATTGTATAACGTGTTGAAGCACCAAGGAACATTAGTGTTATATCCACGGCATCACGAAGAACACATGCAGATGTCTTTGGATGAGGTGATTAAGATGGCAGAAAGATCAGGTTTTCACTTTGCGATGAAGACATATAAGCAGTTAATGCATGATGACCAGTTGATTCAGGATTGGGTATTGATTTTTCACAAACATTAGTGCATGACGTATTTATTTTAAATCTTGAGTATAACCATGCTGATAAATTGAAAGTATATCCCTTTGATATTTCTACAATACGAGATTTGATGTTGACTGCAATTATCCCAATTTCCGCAGAAGTTGCCATTAGGCTTTATTTTCATTTTGCCGGCTTATAAATAGGTGAAGATGTCTAGGAGAATCACCTATTCCTGAATATCTTTCTATCCATCAATTTCAGTTATTGGATAACAGTTAAAAGACTCATATATAAACTGAAAGAAAAGTATAAGACAAGATTTAATAATGTCAGTGGGGGAGGCTTCAAAATGACAAAAGATTTGCCATCTTTTTTTCCCGCATGCTGGGGCTTCCCTTTACTCACAATAAACTAATTTTACTAAGACGTATACAAATTGACAAGAGGAGTTTGTTATATTTGTTTCATTTAGATTTCGTTAGATTTATATTTACTTATTACATTCTGATTCTAGAAATTATTAATTTGATGAGAGGGAGAAAATGAAACAAATAAGTTCGTTTGTATTAGATAAGGAGGATGGTAAGGTTGTTCAACTATTCGCTGGACTTGGAATGCCGAAGAATCTTGCAAAAACACTAATGTATATCTCACAGGTTGATGA
>JAUWWG010000113.1 GCA_030616985.1 Thermoplasmatota archaeon | reverse complement strand
TTCAATATCTCCAGAAGGATTACCCTCCTTTACAAATACAAGCCAAATTCTTGTTAAGGTATTAAGAGTTGGTTTAAATGATTGAGCAATCATACAATCAAAATTTGGATTTGTTACACAAAAGCCTCCATTATTGGTTAATTGATATTGATCAAGTTGGTCATCAGGTATAATAGATACAACATCAACACAATCTCTAGTTTCATTATCTTGTTTTTCTTCAATATCTCCACTAATACTTGGTACAAAACCTGCTCCCATAAACAGCCCTATTATAACTAAAACCATTCCTTTTCTAATAAAATTCGGCTGCAAGTTTTTCTCCTCCCTACAAGATATCGTAAATCTGTATATCTTATCCAATTATAAATATTTTGTAAAGGATAATTAAACAAAATGTTACAATATTGGTGAATTTAGATTGAGGAATGTATAATAAATAATGTGAAGGACAGGTTGAAAGAGAATCAACCTGCCCCAAATGGTTAGTAAATTCACTACGATGATTTCCAGTAGAGGATGCCCTTTTAAATGTCGTTTCTGTACCAGATATAGTAATGTACTAGATGGTTATGGTTTTAGAGAACGATCTGCTGAAAATGTTGTCGAAGAAATAGAGGAAATTGGTGATAAATATCGTTCAGTGATGATTGTTGATGATAATTTTCTTGTTAATGTGAAACGGGCGCATAAAATATGTGACATGCTTATAGAGCGCAATAATGATTTAGATTTACTTGTTATGGGTGCCAGAGTAGACACTGCTAGTAGAGAATTGTATGGGAAGATGAAACGAGCAGGCTTTAAATATCTTGGTTTTGGAATTGAATCTGGCAATCAGGATGTTCTTGATTTTTATAATAAAAAAATTACATTGCAACAGATTCGAAATGCTGTTAATTTAGGCAGCGAAATGGGTTTTTTAATGGCGGCTACCTTCATACTTGGTGCACCGATAGAAACTAGAGAGCACATTGAAAACACAATCAAGTTTGCTTGTTCTTTACCCCTTGATATGGCGTTTTTCGGATCGTTGAGCTATCAGAGAGGTTCAGATTTATGGATTGAAGCAGTAAAAAATAAAATTATATCTAAAGACGAATCCTTTGTGCCTGTTGATTCACGGTGCGGACTTGGTAATTTCACACCTGAAGAGTTGCAAACATACACTAAACAGGCATTTCGAAGTTTTTATGTTCGACCTATATTTCTTCTAAGTAGAGTCTACAGAGCTTTTGCACGTAGGGATTACGGCTTGGTAAAAAGAGGTTTAAGCTATATAATTAACTCTTAGATGCAAGTAAGTTATTGCTATATATATGGAATTTATTATTTTACATTTTTTAGAGTAATCTTATCATCATCTTTTTTATTACAACTAAAGCATGAGACTTTTATCATGGAATGTAAACGGAATACGCGCAGCAGACAAAAAAGGACTTTTTACCTGGTTTCAAAAAGAAAAACCAGATGTTTTATGTCTGCAAGAGATCAAAGCATTATCTGAACAATTTCCCCCACATCTCAAAAATACTCCAGGTTACAAAGTGTTTATCAATCCTGCAGAAAGAAAAGGATACAGCGGTGTTGCGACATATACAAAACAAAAACCAAAAACTGTCAAAAAAGGATTTGGAATAGAAAAGTTTGATCGAGAAGGAAGAATACTTATTACAAAATTTGATGATTTTGTATTATTCAATATTTATTATCCAAATGGAAAGAAAAACCAGGAACGACTTGATTATAAACTTAATTTTTATGATACTTTTCTCGGCTACGCTGATAATCTAAAAGCAGACGGAAAAAACATCGTTGTATGTGGTGATTTTAATACAGCACACAAAGAAATAGATTTAGAGCATCCCAAACAAAACGAAAACATCTCAGGGTTTTTACCAATCGAGCGTGCATGGATGGATACATTTACAGATCACGGATATGTGGATACCTTCAGACATTTCAATAAAGAACCAAAACAATACAGCTGGTGGAGTATGAGAACCGCGGCACGAGAAAGAAATGTAGGATGGAGACTAGATTACTTTTTCTTAAATAAGGAATTTTTACCACATCTTAAAAAAGCATTTATTATGCAGGACGTTATGGGGTCTGATCATTGCCCCGTTGGTATAGAAATTGAGATTTAATAGGAGGAAGCGTATGAAAGAATCGCTTGACTTTATATACAAAGAACAGAAGGAACTTACAAAATTTGGAGGAATAGCAGCACTTCTTGGATGGGATCAAATGACCTATATGCCCACTCAAGGGGCAGCGGAACGATCAGATCAAATATCGCTCATATCGCGACTGTCTCATGAGAGGTTTACCTCCGATAAACTGTGGGATCATGTGAGAAAACTGGCAAGCCCGGCTAATCTAGAAAAGTTAGAAAAAAAAGATAGGGCTGTTGTTTTAAGACTGGAAAAAGACATAGAAAAATCACGAAAAGTCCCATCTGATTTTGTAGAAAAAATGGCCAAAATAACAACCATTGCTTATACTGCATGGCAAGAGGCAAGAGAAAAAAGTAAGTTTACTTTATTTGCTCTGCATCTGGAAAAAATTGTAGAGCTCGAAAAGGAGTATTGTGGATTTATCAATTTACCTGGTCCTGAATACAATAGTCTTCTTGATGACTATGAAGAAGGAATGACTGTTGAAAAATTAAAGAAAGAGTTTGACTACATAAAACCTCAACTTATCGATATTCTAGAGAAAATTACCTCAAGTGATATCTACAATAAACAACAAAATTTTGATAAGAAATTTGATGTTGAAAAACAAAGAGAAATATGTAATTTGATCATTAAGAAAATGAATCTTCCCAAAGAGCAGTCAAGGCTTGATGTTTCTACCCATCCATTTACCACCTCCATGGGAAACGATGATGTGAGAATCACAACAAATTTTGAACATGAAAACCCACTTTTTTCGTTTTTGTCTACAGTTCATGAAGGAGGTCATGCATTGTACGAATTAGGACTTCCACAGGGTGATTTTAAAGATACGGTAATATCGGATTCTCCTTCTTTGGGGCTGCATGAATCCCAGTCTCGCTTCTGGGAAAATATGATCGCTCGCAATAAACACTTTTGGAAGTATTTCTATCCGGTATTTGAAAAAATCTCTCCAGAACAGTTTAAAGATATTGATTTGGACACCTGGTATAGGCATGTAAATCAGGTACGACCATCACTCATCAGAGTTGAGGCAGATGAACTGACGTATTGTCTACACGTTATATTGCGGTTTGAACTGGAATTGGCTCTTATCGATGGAGAAATAAAAGTATCTGAGTTGCCAGGATTTTGGAATGGAAAGATGGATGAACTGCTTGGGGTAACTCCAAAAAATGACAAGGAAGGCGTGTTGCAGGACATGCATTGGAGCGGTGGTAGCTTTGGGTATTTTCCAACTTATGCCATAGGAACAATCTATGCATCCCAGATGTTCAAACAACTTTCAGGGGAAAAACCTGACATAATAGAGGAAATTGAACAGGGTGATTTCACAAGCATTCTTGCATGGCTCAGAGAGCACGTTCATAAGTATGGTTGCTTGATGACTGCTGATGAAATAATTGAAAATACATGTGGTGAGGGGTTAAATTCCAAGGTCTTTATTGAGTATCTAAAGGACAAATATTATTCTCTTTATGAAGTGTAATTCATATTTTGTTTAAGCTCCGAATTTCTCTAGGCGCTTGGCATTAGCTAAAGCTAATGGAATCAGATCTACGGCTGGAAATCTAGGTCCAAGCCCTCCAGTTATGCAGGCACGTTCTCCAAAATGATCTACTTTGTCAGGTCGGCAATATTTGGAGTAAAGTAGTGCAGGTACTGGATGCCAACTATGAGCTTTCTTTAATGAAGGTGTAGAGTGATCACCCGTTACAATTATTACATCAGGATTTAGGTTCAGGAGTCGTGATATTTCTCTATCTGTTTCTTCAATTACTGATACCTTCCGGTCGAAATTACCATCCTCGCCATAGCTATCAGTTTTTTTTACATGTAAATAGAAGAAATCATAATCATTCCAGTTATTTTCTAATGTTGTAAACTCGTCTTTTATCGTTGTCCCAGTTTCTAATATGCTCATTCCCAATAGTTTTGCTAGACCGCGGTACATTGGGTAAGCTGCAATTGCTGCGCTTTTAAGGCCAAAAGCCTCTTCAAAAGTGGGCCAGTTTGGTTTTTCGGAAAAACCGCGTAGCAGTATCATGTTTGACGGGTAGTGATCAGATAGAACATTTTTTGCCTGTTCAAGAAAATCTCTTACATAATTGCCTGTTTTTTCAGATTCATGTGATGTTGTTTTAAAATCAAGCGGTTTTTTACCTATCTCCTGTGGATCAGTGTCATTAAGATCACCAGATAATCCTTCTCCCCGTAATACAAGAAGTAGCCTGTGTTCTTTTACAGTTTCAACAAAAACTTTTACATCTGGTAGTTCAATGCTACGCAAAAGTTCACAGAGTTCCTGATTTTTCTCTGTGGATATACGTCCTGCACGCCGATCCAAAACACATCCGTTTTCATCTACTGTACAAAAATTTCCACGAGCTGCCACGTCACCTGGTAGTAGGTTAAAACCTACGCCAAGCGCTGCCAGCACCCCTCGACCTACTTGGTATTTAACAGGATTATAACCAAATATGCCAAGATGCCCGGGGCCACTGCCTGGAGTAATACCAGTGCATACAGGTTGTTGTAAACCACATATGCTCTTTTTCGCTAGATTATCTAAATTCGGGGTATTTGCTGATTCTAGCTCTGTTAAGTTGTTTTCCTCTTTTGGAAGTCCACCAATTCCATCCATTACTAACATGACAATTTTTGTATCGGACGGTTTTATTAATTTTCGAATAAAATCTAGGTCCATGTCAAACTCACCACTCTCATTAAAATTTACCAGTTCATTTTATCATTGATATATGACTCTGATAATTTGATTTTCCTAATAAAGATTATGTGAGTCCTGTCTTTCGTCTAACCTCGTTTTTTTGCTCTTTTTATAATAATTATTTTTTCTCATTTTTCTACCTCGATTATACTTAACAGCGTTTCATCCCAATTTATCTTTTTCCCTTAAATCCTTTTTCAATGCTCTAACCGCCTCTCAATAACTCAATAGCTAATTGACGTTCATGTTTGCAGTAATGGTGTACTTTCTTTCTTGTACCGTCAGGATTAAGATTTTTGTAAGTGGCATCGGGGCATGAACACATAAAATGATTTCTCGCCAACGTAATAAGATATTCCTTACTTCCATCGTTTGATTTAACCTTGTAGACATGAGGGGCATACTTGTTTAGCAATTCTTGTTTTATCTGGGGTGTTATCTCTAAATCACTCATCCGTTATCACCACCTGCAAAGTACATATTCAATGCATCTTGTACTATCTTTGATTCACCCTTGTCTTTTGCTTCTTCTTGGAGTTTAAAATATAACTCCTTATTCAAATATATACTCACTTGTGGCATGTCTTATTTCACCATATAATATATGTGTCACACATAGTATATATAGTTAACTGTGTAATATGTCATTATGTAATTATGTCATTGTGACATATAACTTCATCTATAAAATATCGGGTTAATTTTAAAAAATAGTAAATACTTTATTCGCAAAGTTCAGGCAAGATATATACATGTTCAATAACATGATTCGTAATATCAAAATTTTTTTTATCCTCTCCTTCTTCGATTACTTCAATAAGCTGAGGGTGCGCTCCGATATTTCGAAAAGTTCTTATTTTTGTAAAAGCATCAAATAGCAGATTAGAAATAAGATTGTTATCGTATAAATATTTAATTTTACTTGCAAGATATCTTCCTTCTGCATTTTTATCGATAGTTAAGCCTTCTAATGCTCTCCCACACATAACAATACAGGCCTTTGGTGCATTGTTTCCAAGACATATAGCAGCTTCTTTAAAATCTTGTAAAACTTGTTTTGGAATCGGAGGACTTTTGAATTTAGGATTTATATCAAATAATGATATGGGAGTTTTTTTTAATTGGCCACTAATAATTTTCACATGGAAGGGAACCCCACAACTACCATAACTACATTTAATAATACCCTCATAATTATAATAAACTGCAATATCTAATAGTATAGGTCGAGCACATGTGGGACAATGTATATTAATTAAATCACCTCCACTTAACTACAGTTTCACAACACATATTCCTTTAAAAACGTATCTTATAACGTTCTTTTTTGAAAATAAAAGTGTTAGAATATATTATAGTTCTTCAGGTATATCATAATATCGTTTACTCAAAATTTTTCCTTCAAATTTTTTATTCACTTTTCTAACAAAGCTACTGTATTCATCTAAGAATTGAATATAGCTCTGTCTAGCTCTATTATATCTTTTCTTAGTTTCTACATCTATTTTTTTATCTGTTTCCTTGAACTTAATTATTGGTTTACATACACAATATTCATTGTATATTTCAACAATTTCAAAGAATAATTCACTAGCATTAGCAAATCCAGTTTTATCCCATTTTAAACTCTCAAAAATCCTCTTAAGAGAATCAACTAATTTAATAATGTCGATAGGCTCTGGGAATGGAACATCTTGGAACTCCTTAATTCCTGACCTATGCTTTATATCATTCACAAGATAGGAAATATCATCATATCCTTTATTTTTTATCAATTTAGTAAATCTATCTACAAAATCCTTGAATTTAGGAACGTTTTCTATAATAATCAAACTGTCTCTCTTTTTCAGTTTTCTTTTCATCCTATAGCTAGAAAACCAAGGGCGAAGGATTGTACATATCGGTAAAAAAGACATCGATATAATGAAAATAAAAAGTAAGGCGTAAAATATTACAGATGGAAGCTCACCACGAATACCAATTATAGCTAATAAAACAACTAATAATAACGTTTCAATTCCTATAGTTTCTTTTGGAGTCATAACCTACAGTTTCACAACACATATTACTTTAAAAACGTATCTTGTAAGACATAGATTGCATTATAATTTCATTAAGCCACATGAGGCATTGAATGGTAAAACACCGAGTGAGAAAGCAGGGATAGAAATAGAAGGGGATAACAAGTGGCTTACTCTTATGAGAAATGCTGTTAAATATCAAAAATCTAAGGAGGGTTGTTAATCATTTTCTTTTTAAATTCTTTAAGCCATCTTTGGATAGAGGATTTACTTATACCTCCTATCCAAAT
>JAUWWG010000130.1 GCA_030616985.1 Thermoplasmatota archaeon | reverse complement strand
GATTTTGCCTCCTAGACTGCCTGAGTGCTGAGGGTTGAGCCGACCGAAGGGAAGGCGAACATGCCACCCATTTGAGCGAACGAAGTGAGTAGAAATGAGTGGTACCCGAAGCGCAATTTGACAAAATAATAAAATAAAACAATACATATCATGATTTAAAAAAGACACATGGTAAGTTTCAAATTTAAAGGGAGATATATATAAAAAATTCAAAAAGTATATAAATGTCAAAAAGCATGCAGTCAGATAGAAACATATGTAACGGAGGTGTTATCTAATTATGAAAAAACAAATATTTATAATAGGTGTAATAGTTCTTTTTGTTGGACTTACTATAAACCCTGCAACTGCACAGGTATCTCCAGAAAGTGAACTACAAGAAGAAGCGATAAAAGTAGAATATGCACTAGTCAATCTGGATGGTTCCATAACTACGGAAAGAATTGAATTAACGGAACAAGAATTCGTAGAATTACAAACCACACTATCAAAACTAATGGAAGAACTTGAGTCGGCAACTGATTTAGACGACATTGAAAATATAATTGAATCCGCACTAACTACAGAAGGATCTTTTGGACTTAAACATCCAGTTTTGGGCTGGATCCTTGATTTTCTAAGTGCTTATAAACTACCCCGCAGTCGCGCATATGTAATTAGCCAAGGGTGGGGCTTCAAAATGAACCCATTCAAAAATCACGAAATAAATATATACAGACCGATAACAGTTTGGCGATATTCAAACAGATGGGGATACGATCTTCCCGATAAAACATTTATATTGAAACCAAGTCCTTTCAACACAGAGGTTTTACACGGGAGACAAATAGGGATGATGACCCACTTCTTTGGTCTCTACATCTTTGTTTCTCAACCACATCCTCAAAAATGTTGGACTTTCTTCATGGGTTCTGCCCGCCGTGTTGGGGGAATTGATTTTACTCTTTCTCCATCTTGGTAGAATAAAAGATTAGATTTAGAAATACTGCTGGGACATACACCCATATTTCAAATATGGTTGGTGTCTCATATTTTTTATACTCACTTTTGGTTAACATAGAATATCTTTTAGAAAGGACGTTGATTTCGCGCCCCATAACATCAGTAACACACGTAGTTAATGAACATATATGCCCACTTCAATAAAAATAAATAGAATAAAGCACATATTTAATCATTGTAAGTAAGGGTTTTAAATAATGAAGAAGAACCATAAAACGATTACAATAGGAATAATAATTCTTTTTGTTGGATGCCATTTTGGTTCTGTAACTGCAAGTGAACTGCCAGAAGGTAAATCACAAGATAAGGGCTTAATCTTAGAATGTGGTCGAATCAACTTGTATGGTACAACAATCGCAGAAAAATTTACCCTGTCCGAACAAGAACTTGTGGAATTGGAAATCATACTGTCAAAACTAATGGAAGAACTTGAGTCAGCAATCAATCCAGACGATGTTGAAAATATAATTGAATCTGCACTAACTACAGAAGGATCTTTTGGACTTAAATATCCAGTTTTAGCTTGGAGCTAGATAATCTTAACAATATGAGCCGATGAAAAAAACTATATCTCTGCCAATACTTTCTTCAATTCAGTTATGGCATAAACGGGAGTGGGATCAATCCCCCTTAGAATTGCAAGATAGCAACTAACAAAATCCCCTAGATACATGGCATACATCATTTTTGCAAGTGTTTTTTTACCTTTAACCTGTATTTCAATAACATTTGCTGCAACATCTTCAAAAAGATTTTTCATGAAATTCAGACGCTTTGACATATAAATCGACTCGATTTTTCCGTCTCTAAATAACAAGCACGTGAATTTTTTTGACATTTCTGGATCCTGAGACCACCCAACTATATCATTATGATTGCATTCCGAGACACTGTCATATCTAGCAATAATCTTACTATTCTCATTAAATTGGGTGCACCATCGTTTTGCTATGGGGTCATAAATCTCCCAACCATATACTTGAGGTATGGTATTGAAAATCTTGTTTGCTATTTGTTTTGAAAGATTGTCTTTTTCAGGAGCTGTTTTGCCATTACCGTCTCTAAATTCGCCTAGTAACTCCAAAGTTTCTCCTATTTCTGATTCAATATTGTTCTTCAATATACCAATTTTCTCGAGGGCCAGCATAGATGAAAACAGTAGGTAGGCAGTTGCAGCCCTTGGTGCAAAACCTGAAGGTATTTTGATATGTGAGATATCTCGTTTTTCACAATATTCTTGTAGTTTTCCCCCAGATGAAATACCAATAATTTTACATTTTTTTTGATTTGCATGCTTGAAAGTACTCAACGTTTCTTCTGTAGTGCCAGAGTAACTTTGAGATATTACCAATGTATTTTTGTTTGCCCATTTAGGAAGATTATATGCACGGTTTACAAAAATTGGAATATCAAATCTATCTCTGAAGAGACTTTGTAGTATATCTCCCGAAATAGCTGATCCACCCATACCACTTATGATAATATTATCTATCTTAAGGAAACTGTTTAATCCCGTAGAGTTGACAATGTCCATCGTTTCTTTTATCTGCTCAGGAAATCTGGCAAGTGCATCAATCATACCAGATTTGTCTATTTTTGAAATAAGTTCCAAATCGTCCAACATCGTGATCTGCCCCATGTTTTAAACATATGTTTTATTTAGCTATTACTTTCCTTTTTTGAACCTGCCCACTAGGTAAAAGCAGAACACTATATAGAGATTTTCATTTAGGATGCAAATGCTTATAGTCATGAAATCATATCCGTTCTACACATGATAATTACCAAGCAGAAAGACTTCAATGAATTACTTAGCTCGGTCGGAAAAGAGCCCGTTTTTATAGTTGGATGCAGCGAATGTGCAACCATGTGTCACACTGGAGGAGAAAAAGAAGTATTGGAAATGAAGGGTGCTTTGGAAGATAAAAACATACCGGTCACAGGTTGGGTCATTTTAGAGCCAGCATGTCATCTTCAGAATGACAAACGCATTCTACGAAAATATAAAGATGAGGTGAATAAAGCAAACAAAATCCTTGTTCTAGCATGCGGTAATGGCATACAAACAGTATCGGAAATAATAGAAAATGCCGAGGTCATAGCAGGTAATGATACATTATTTTTAGGTGAAATAAAACGTGCCAATGAATTTGAAAAACGGTGCAACATGTGTGGAGATTGTATCGAGGATTTGTTTGGAGGGTTTTGTCCAGTTTCACGTTGCCCTAAGAGTATGCTAAATGGTCCTTGTGGCGGATCAATAGATGGAAAATGTGAGGTAGATTCTAACATAGATTGCGTCTGGGATCTCATATATAAACGTCTGAAAGAGAAAAAGCAATTACAACTATTGAAGATCATACAAGAACCTAAGGACTGGTCTAAATCTACTGAGACAAGGAGAGCGCTATAACATGAATTACAGAAGCAACTTGGAACGAGTTCTCTCCAAAGGAAAACTTGCTGTGACTGCAGAAATAGGACCACCAAAAGGCTCTGATCCAGATAAAATAACGCGGAAGGGTGAGATCACTAAAGGATGTGCCGATGCGTTTAATGTTACAGACAATCAAACTGCTGTTGTAAGGATGTCCAGTATGGCCTGCAGTTGTATTCTTTTAAAAATGGGTCTGGAACCAGTTATGCAGATAACCTGTAGAGACAGGAATAGAATAGCCCTTCAGAGTGATGTGCTTGGTGCCTCAGCCATTGGGATTAAAAACATACTTTGCATTACTGGCGACCATCAATCTTTTGGTAATCATCCTGAATCGAAAGGAGTCTATGATATAGATTCTATTCAATTTATTCAGACAATAAAAAATATGAGGGGTATAGGAGTTTTTCAAAGCGGGGACAAAATATTGTCTGGAAAACCAGATATTTTTATAGGGGCTGCAGCAAATCCGTTTGCAGATCCATATGAATTTAGGGTTGACCGCCTCGAGAAGAAAATAGAAGCAGGAGCCGATTTTATTCAGACTCAGAGCATATTTAATGTGAATAAGTTCAATATTTGGATGGATGAAGTCAGATCCAGAGGTCTTGATAGAAAGGTTCACATCATTGCTGGTGTCACACCCCTCAAATCCTTGAAAATGGCTGACCGGATGAGATTTCATATTCCTGGCGTAGATATACCTGAGCATGTTGCAAATAGAATGAAAAATTCTGGAGATCCTAAAAGAGAGGGATATGAAATTGCATTAGAACTTATCAATGATATCAAAAAAATTAAAGGAGTTCATGGTTTGCACATTACTGCTCTGTTTTGGGAGGACGTTATTCCTTCCCTCGTTCGAGAATCTGGTTTTTTACCCCGCCCATAGAGAGATAGATTTCCACGATTAAGCTTATTGGGATGGTACTGATAAAAAAATAAAGGAAGGATATAGATTTTTGGGGACCTACCTATAGTCTTAGCAGGTACTTCAATATCAAGAACATCCTTGGGTGTTGTTCTAAGAAATCTAAAAACGGATTGGTTGATTTTTCGACAATAGTTTTCGCTTTACTAAATACTCCAGCACCAGTAGCACTTGTTGAATTGCTGTAGAATGGTATGACACTACCGTAGGCGACATTTATTACAAAAATCAATGCATCCTGACGATTAACTTCTACATTTTCAATTTTCAGTGTGTCATTTTTGCTTGTCTGGTTCTGTACGATTTTAGGCGTGATATCCTGACCATTTATTGAGACTATTAGAGTTATTATACCTGTATCAGTGGTTCCACCACAATTCATATCGTAATTTATGTAGAAGTCCACATAACTACTTTCAGAATCAAGTCCTATAAGAAGATCGTTTTCAGCAACTGCTTCTAAAGTGCTACTAGTTCCATTCCCAATTATACTTGCTGATCCTAAATACACCTGATGATTGACAGTTTCAGAAATTAACTCTTTGATTGGTTGTTGTTTTATTGATATTGCATTCGAGATTGTGGCGGTTGATAATACAATTAGGATTGCTAATATGCTTATTATAGCCGATTTCCTATTCATATGGTTTTTACCTCCTCTAAATATAATTCTTAGAAAATAGTAACAGAGTAGACAATAAAAAGATTTCCCATAAAAAAGATAGAACCGGAAGTTCTGTAGGCTTTTTTTACAATCCCTGTAAAATGTATAGCAGTAATGCAAACATACAGCGGTATTGATCCAGCAAATTACCATGTAATCTGAAATAATAATATATTCTAAACCCATGAATTTAAAATATCATATTTTTTTACGTAAAATTATAATAAGATTTATATGTCAATATCCAATATATATTTCATGAATGGGGGAGAACTTAATTTTTAAAAATCTCTCTTCACCACCTTCAATCTTCCCCATTCTCTCACTATAACACCAGTAAATACCATATAATAAACCAATATTTTCTTTTTTACAATGTGGGGAAATAAAAGTTTGATAACAATAATAATCATATTCTTGAACTGGCCAAGAGAAGGATAAAAACTAATTTTGTTAAATTCATATAACAGAATTTTCTCAATTTTGTACTGGCATCATCCTTCTTTTACCCTATGCACTCCACATTCATACCATCATTCAATGTGAGATTGTCCCTATTTTATCTGTCCCCCATCTCCAGTATACTCTACATCCCTATTAGAGAACTCACCCAATGCAAGTCGCATATCATAAATCATATCTCTAAAGAGTAAATCTATCTTGTGGCTTGTCAAATTGCGCTTCGGGTACCACTCATTTCTACTCACTTCGTTCGCTCAAATGGGTGGCATGTTCGCCTTCCCTTCGGTCGGCTCAACCCTCAGCACTCAGGCAGTCTAGGAGGCAAAATCAT